>NZ_FPBI01000010.1:0-282758 GCF_900116595.1 Mesorhizobium sp. YR577
AGATGGACGATCCGACAACCGGATGCCAGGTGGGCTGCTACCCACCCGGCAATCCAGTCTATACCGCAACTCAAACATCCAAGAGGTGGCGCGCGAAGCGCGACGGAGAGGGGGCTCTTGCTGAGGGCTCCTGCAGCTAAACCCTACCGCTTCTCGCGAATATCCGTCAGCGTCCGCGCCGGCGTGATCGCCTCCGGGTCGAGCTTTATCTCGATGATAGCCGGCCTGCCGCTCGCCCTTGCGCGCTCGAACGCCGCAGCAAAGTCGGCGGTCTTTTCAACTGTCTCGCCATGGCCGCCATAGGCGCGGGCGAGTGCGGCGAAATCCGGGTTCTTCAGGTCCGTCGCTTCGACGCGGCCGGGATATTCGCGCTCCTGATGCATGCGGATGGTGCCGTAGATGCCGTTGTTGACGACGATGACGATGATCGGCAGATCATATTGCACGGCGGTGGCGAATTCCTGCCCGTTCATCAGGAAGCAGCCGTCGCCGGCAAAGCAGACCACCTCGCGCTCTGGAAACAGCCCCTTGGCTGCGACCGCAGCCGGTGTGCCGTAGCCCATCGAGCCGGATGTCGGCGCGCCCTGCGTGGCGAAGCGGCGGAAGCGATGGAAACGATGCACCCAGGTGGCGTAGTTGCCCGCACCGTTGGTCAGGATCGCGTCTTCAGGCAGCACCTTTTCCAGATAGGTCATGATCGGACCCATCTGCACCGCGCCGGGTCCGGTTTCTGGCGGTGTCGACCATGCGAGATAGTCTGCATGGGCCGTAGCCGTTGCCTCTGCCCATCCCGGAGACGACGGCCCTTTTTTCTTGGCGAAAGCCTGCGTGAACGCGGTCGGCGAGGCATTGATGGCGAGTGTTGGGCGATAAACGCGGCCAAGCTCGCTGGTGTCGGGGTGGACATGCACCAGGGTCTGGTCCGGGTAGGGGCTCTTCATCAGCGTGTAGTCGGACGAGGGCATTTCGCCGAAGCGCCCGCCGACCAGCAGGATCAGGTCCGCTTCCTTGATGCGGGCAGCAAGCTTCGGATTGATGCCGATGCCGACATCGCCGGCGTAGTTCGGGTGCAGATGGTCGAACAGCATCTGGCGGCGGAAGGAAACGCCGACCGGCAGCGACCAGGATTCGGAAATCTCCTGGAAGCCGGCGACGGCCCCCTCGTTCCAGCCCGAGCCGCCGAGGATCGCGAAGGGGCGTTTGGCGCCGGTGAGCAGCCGTTCCAGTTCGGCCAGTTCCGCCTCTCCGGGCCGCGTTTCGACCGGCGTGAAGGGCAGGGCGGCAGGCGCTTCCACCTCGCTCGTCAGCATGTCTTCCGGCAGTGCGATCACCACCGGGCCGGGGCGGCCGGATGTGGCGATGGAGAAGGCGCGCGTCAGGATTTCGGGGATGCGCGCGGCGTCGTTGATCTCGGTCGCCCATTTGGCGATCGGGCCGAAGAAGGCGCGGTAGTCGACTTCCTGAAAGGCTTCGCGCTCGCGGGCATGGCTCGCAACCTGGCCGATGAACATGATGAGCGGGATGGAATCCTGCATGGCGATGTGAATGCCGGCCGAGGCATTGGTCGCGCCGGGACCGCGCGTGACGAAGCAGATACCCGGCTTGCCCGTCAGCCTGCCGTGGCAGTCGGCCATCATTGTGGCACCGCCTTCCTGGCGGCAGACGATGCTCTTGATGGAGGAATCGTAGAGCGCGTCGAGCACTGCGAGATAGGATTCGCCGGGCACGCAATACATGCGGTCGACGCCATTGGCTTCGAGGGCTTCGACGATCAGTTTTCCGCCAGTCTTCATCCGCCTGCCTTCTCCAGTTCCGCCAGAATTTCCGCCGTATGCTCGCCAAGGCGCGGCGAGGGCCGCTCATAGACCAGCGGCGTCTGCGACATAACCATCGGCGCGCGCACAGACGGCAGCTTGTTGCCATGTCCATCGTCGAGATCGAGCCGCATGCCGCGCGCGATCGCCTGCGGGTCGGCGAATGCCTCGCCGATGGTGTTGATCGGGCTTGCCGGCACGCCAGCCCTTTCCAGTTCGGCTAGCAGCGCCTCGCGCTCGAATTTTGCCAGGGCGGCAACCATGGCTTCGCGCAGGGTGACGCGGTTCGCTACGCGCGCGGCATTGGTCGCGTAGAGCGGGTCGGTACCCATGGCATCCAGCCCGACGACGGCGCAGAATTTGCGGAACTGCCCGTCATTGCCGACAGCGAGAATGAAATGACCGTCCTTGGCCGGCAGCACTTCATAAGGCGCGATGTTGGGATGGGCATTGCCCATCTGTTTCGGCGGAACGCCCGAGACGAGATAGTTCAGGTTCTGGTTGGCAAGCACGGACATCTGCGCGTCGAGCAGCGCCATGTCGATCTGCTGGCCCTGGCCGGTCGCCTCGGCATGGCGCAATGCGGCCTGGATGGCGACGACAGAGTAGAGGCCGGTGAAGATGTCAGTAACGGCAACGCCCACCTTCTGCGGTTCGCCGCCGGCCGGTCCGGTGATCGACATCAGCCCCGACATGCCCTGGACGATGAAGTCGTAGCCGGCGCGAGGCGCGTAGGGGCCGTCCTGGCCGAAGCCGGTGATCGAGCAATAAACGAGGCGCGGGTTGACCGCCTTCAGGCTTTCATAATCGAGGCCGTATTTCCTCAAGCCGCCGAGCTTGAAATTCTCGATCAGCACGTCCGCCGTGGCGACGAGCTTTTTGACCGTCTCGGCACCTTCCGGCGTCGAGAAATCGACGGCGATCGAGCGCTTGCCGCGATTGCAGGAATGGTAATAGGCGGCCGAAAGGTTCTCGCCGTCATGGCCTTCGACGAAGGGCGGGCCCCATTTGCGGGTGTCGTCGCCGCCGTCCGGGCTCTCGACCTTGATGACGTCAGCGCCGAGGTCGGCCAGCAACTGGCCCGCCCATGGGCCAGCGAGGATGCGGGCAAGTTCGATGACGCGGATGCCGTGAAGGGGAGGTTGAGCCATGAAGGACCTGACGGTTGCGATGCTGGCACGCTGTAACAATCTTGCGCCGGCCTGTCACCGCCGATGCGCTGTGCCAGCCTGTGCCGGCGCTATTTTCTCACCACCTGCTCGGCCCAGGCGGCGAACTCTTCCATGACGAGATCGCGATTAACCTCGTTCAGGCTTTCGTGGCGGGTTTGCCCGTAAACCTTTGAAACCAGATTCGAAAAGCCCTGCCGCTCCATGCGGCCGGCAAGGTCGGTTATGGCCTTGCCGCCATCGGTCGCCGGGTCCTTTTCGCCGCCGACGATATTGAACGGCAGGTCCTTCGGCACGTTCGCAAAATTGGCGTCATCGGCGCCATGGAAGACAAAGCCGAACAGATCCTGCCATAGCGACACGCTGGCATCCCAGCCGCAGAGCGGGTCGGCGACATATTTTTCGACCTCGACCGGGTCGCGCGACAGCCAGTCGAACCCGGTGCGGTGGTTGGGGATTTTCGTCGCCCAGGCCTGAAAGGTCAGCCTCGGCAATATCCGCGACGGCACGTCGGAGCCGAGACGGAAGCGCTCATAGGCAAGGATCGCCTGTGCCAGCCGGCCAAGCAGCCCGGCCGAGAAGCTGGCGTTCCAGATGGCCGCGCCGCGCAGCCCCTCGGGATGGCGCATGACATAGTTGAGCGTGATCATGCCGCCCATCGAATGGCCGAAAATGATGATCGGCAGCCATGGCTGCTCCTTGCGGATCAACTCGTGGATGGAGGCTATGTCGGCGATCACCTTATCGCCGCCGTCGGGCGTGCCGAAGATGCCCTGCGGCGCATCCGGCGCCTTGGTGTAGCCGTGGCCGCGATGGTCATGCGCATAGGTGTGAAAGCCGCGCGCAGCCATGAAGTCGGCGAAGCGCGCGTAGCGGGCGGCATGTTCGGCCAGGCCATGGTTGATCTGGATCACGCCGCGCGGCGCACCCTTGGCGCGCTTCATATAAAGGTTCAGCTTTGCGCCGGTTGGCGACTCATGAAGCCTTTGGCTGTCGAATGGCATGATTTCTCCCTCGATTGCGGACTGTTGGCCACGGCGATGGGCGCGTCAAGGGAGCGTGCGCTGCCATCCACCGACCTTGGATTTCATGACTGAACTTTGGATGTTTTTTCTGCACCAATGATGTCAGGAGGCCTTCGGTTTGCCCTTGTGCATCGAAATGCGAACCATATATTCCATTCGCTTCCCAAGTCGGCCCCCGGACTTCTCCGCCACATTCTCCAAAGCACCCGCGAATGCGGCCATCAACAGGCACTGTCATGCAGCCGATCATTTCCGTTTCCCATCTCTCCAAGACCTACGCCACGGGCTTCAAGGCGCTGAAGGACATCAATCTCGAAATCCGCAAGGGTGAGATTTTTGCGCTGCTCGGCCCCAACGGGGCGGGCAAGACGACGCTGATCAGCATCATCTGCGGCATCGTCAATCCGAGCGAGGGCACGGTGGTGGCCGACGGCCACGACATCATTAGGGATTACCGCGCCGCGCGCTCGCGGATCGGGCTGGTGCCGCAGGAACTGACGACCGACGCCTTCGAGACGGTGTGGGCGACGGTCAGCTTCAGCCGCGGCCTGTTCGGCAAGCCGAAGAACCCGGCCCATATCGAGAAGGTTCTGCGCGAACTTTCGCTGTGGGACAAGAAGGACAGCAAGATCATCACCCTTTCCGGCGGCATGAAGCGCCGGGTGATGATTGCCAAGGCGCTGTCGCACGAGCCGCAGATCCTGTTCCTCGACGAGCCGACCGCGGGCGTCGATGTCGAACTCCGGCGTGACATGTGGGAGGTCGTGCGCTCGCTGCGCGATACCGGCGTCACCATCATCCTCACCACGCACTACATCGAGGAGGCTGAGCAGATGGCCGACCGCGTCGGTGTCATCAGTCATGGCGAGATCATTCTGGTTGAAGAAAAGGCCGAGCTGATGCGCAAGCTCGGCAAGAAGCAGCTGACGCTTCAGTTGCAGGGCAAGCTCGAAACCATTCCCGCAGCACTTGAAAAGCACGGGCTGGAACTGTCGCCGGATGGCGACGAGCTGACCTACACCTACGATACGCAGCAGGAGCGCACCGGCATAACCACGCTGCTGCGCGACCTCAACGAAGCGGGCATCCGCTTCCGGGATTTGCAAACCAAGCAGAATTCGCTGGAAGAAATCTTTGTAAGCCTGGTGCGGGAGCAGCGGTCATGAACTTTTACGCCATCCGCGCGATCTATCTGTTCGAAATGGCCCGCACATGGCGCACGCTGCTGCAAAGCATCGTCTCGCCGGTCATCTCGACCTCGCTCTATTTCGTCGTCTTCGGCTCGGCCATCGGCTCGCATATGAAGGAGATCGGCGGCGTCAGCTACGGCTCTTTCATCGTGCCGGGGCTGATCATGCTTTCGCTTTTGACGCAGAGCATCTCCAACGCCTCCTTCGGCATCTATTTTCCAAAGTTCGTCGGCACGATCTATGAGTTGCTGTCCGCGCCGGTTTCCTCGCTGGAAATCGTCGTCAGCTATGTGGGTGCTGCCGCGACAAAATCCATCATCCTCGGGCTGATCATCCTTGCGACCGCAGCGCTCTTCGTGCCGCTGCACATCGAGCATCCGCTGTGGATGATGCTGTTCCTCGTGCTGACGGCGGTGACGTTCAGCCTGTTCGGCTTCCTTATCGGCATCTGGGCCGACGGTTTCGAAAAGCTGCAACTGGTGCCGCTGCTGATCGTGACGCCGCTGACCTTCCTCGGCGGCAGCTTCTATTCCATCGATATGCTGCCGCCCTTCTGGCAGAAGGTGACGCTGTTCAACCCGGTGCTCTATCTGGTCAGCGGCTTCCGCTGGAGCTTTTACGGCGTGGCCGACGTTAATATCGGCGTCAGCCTCGGCATGACGCTGGCGTTTCTTGCGGCGTGTCTGGTTGCCGTGTGGTGGATATTCAAGACGGGGTGGCGGATTAAGGTGTGAGGGGGAAGCGCGCTGTAGATGGCTACGGCTCCCCCAAAAGCATTTGCCGTTTCGCCCTGCATCGCCTACATAGCGCGCAACCTCCGCAAACAGATCAGGGATTAGCCAAGCGTGGCACGCCAGTTCATCTATCACATGGCCGGGCTCAACAAGGCCTACGGCACCAAGAAAGTCCTCGAAAACCTCCATCTCTCCTTCTACCCGGACGCCAAGATCGGCATTCTGGGCCCGAACGGCGCCGGCAAGTCGACCGTGCTCAAGATCATGGCCGGTCTCGACAAGGAGTGGAACGGCGAAGCGTGGCTCGCCGAGGGTGCGACCGTCGGCTACCTGGCCCAGGAGCCGCAGCTCGATGCGACCAAGACGGTCTTCGAAAACATCATGGAAGGCGTCGCCAAGAAGACGGCCATCATCGAGCGCTACAATGAGCTGATGATGAACTATTCCGACGAGACCGCCGACGAGTCGGCGCGTCTTCAGGACGATATGGACCGGCTGAACCTCTGGGACCTGGAACAGCAGGTCGAGATGGCGATGGAAGCGCTGGCCTGCCCGCCCAAGGACTCGGAAGTGACCAAGCTTTCGGGCGGTGAGCGCCGCCGCGTCGCTCTGTGCAAGCTGCTGCTCAGCGAGCCGGACCTTCTGCTGCTCGACGAACCGACCAACCATCTCGACGCCGAGACCACGGCCTGGCTGGAAAAGCATCTGCGCGCCTACAAGGGTGCGGTGCTGCTCATCACCCACGATCGCTACTTCCTCGACAACGTCACCGGCTGGATCCTCGAGCTCGACCGTGGCCGCGGCATTCCTTATGAGGGCAACTACACCGCCTATCTCGAAGCCAAGGCCAAGCGTCTCAAGCAGGAAGGCCGCGAAGACGATGCGCGCCAGCGCGCCATCAACCGCGAGCGCGAGTGGATTTCTTCCAGCCCCAAGGCGCGCCAGACCAAGTCCAAGGCTCGTATCCAGGCGTTCGAGGATTTGCTGGAGCAGGCCGACAAGCGCCGTCCCAGCGACACGCAGATCGTCATTCCGCATGGCGAGCGCCTCGGCAATGTCGTCATCGAGGTTGCCGACCTCAACAAGGGTTTTGGCGACGAACTGCTGATCGAGGACCTGACCTTCAAGCTGCCGCCCGGCGGCATCGTCGGCGTCATCGGCCCGAACGGCGCCGGCAAGACCACGCTGTTCAAGATGATCACCGGTCAGGAGACGCCCGATTCCGGCTCGATCCGCGTCGGCGAAACAGTGAAGCTCGGTTATGTCGACCAGAGCCGCGACGCGCTCGACCCGAACAAGACCGTATGGGAGGAAATCTCCGGCGGCGCCGAAGTGGTCAAGCTCGGCAAGTTCGAGGCCAACACCCGCGCCTATTGCTCGTCGTTCAACTTCCGTGGCGGCGACCAGCAGCAGAAGGTAGGCAATCTCTCCGGCGGCCAGCGCAACCGCGTGCACCTCGCCAAGATGCTGAAGACCGGCGGCAACGTCCTCCTCCTCGACGAACCGACTAACGATCTCGACACCGAAACGCTGGCGGCACTGGAAGACGCACTGGAAAATTACGCCGGCTGTGCCGTCATCATCTCGCACGATCGCATGTTCCTCGACCGCATGGCGACGCATATGCTGGCGTTCGAAGGCGACAGCCATGTCGAATGGTTCGAGGGCAACTTCGAGGATTACGAGAAGGACAAGATCCGCCGCCTCGGCCCCGACGCCGTCAACCCGCACCGCATGACCTACAAGCGGCTGACGCGGTAGGACGATGTTCGAGCGCCTGAAAGAAAAAGGCTTCAACGTACTGGCGCTTCATCACGCTGAGGCAATCATTTCTGTAGACATGCCAGAGGCGGCAGCCGAAATTGAAGCTGCTCTTCTTGGCCTTGAAATACCGATAACAGAAATTGTTGCTGGCGGAGGTGGCGAAGCGCGGCTTACGCAACGTTTGCGCCGAGGTTTGGCTGATCGTGATTGGAGAAAACGAAACATTCACGTTCGCAAGCTGGTGAAATGGGGCGAGAACGAGCAGGAGCGTGAAGTCGCTTCACTTTCACATGAGATTGATCATGTGAAACCCTTCGGTGCCGAGAATTCAGTCTTTGCGCTTGAGATAGAATGGAACAACAAGGATCCATTCTTTGATCGCGATCTAGAGAACTTCAAACGGCTTCATGCCGAAGGGGCAGTCTCAGTTGGCGGACTGATCACCCGTGGTGACTCTATGCAAAACGAAATGCGCAGCCTGCTTCGTCGCTTCGCCGACGAACAGGGGATCGACGACATCGATCAATTAGATGCTTTCGGATATTCGCCTACGAGACGTCAACGAAACATGATTATGTCTCGAGCTGAACGAACAGGCGATTTCAGACAAGCATGGGTAGATGCTTTCGTCAGCGACAAGTTTGGTGAAGCCACGACACACTGGCGCAAGCTTCAAGACCGTGTTTTGCGTGGTGTCGGAAACCCCTGTCCGCTTGTGCTAATCGGAATCCCATCAAGCGCTATTTCATTTTAGCTACTCCGCAGCTTCCGCCGCGGAGTTATAGGCATACGTCTTCCAAGTGGGCTTATAGTCCTCGTCAGCCTGATTGCCCCAATACGTCCAATTGGGTCTGGTTCCTCGTGCGAACAACTCCAAATATGGACCTTTGGAGCAGCGCTCAATCAAATCATATTGCTCGTCGGGCTTGCGTGAATGTTCGCGCTTGCGCGATGAAAGATAGTTAACTTGGCTACGTCCCGGAGCCTCCGTGCGCGCATTCTTTCCGCGCACGCCGAAAAGCAGAAGTTCGGTTACGTTACGGAAATAGAATCCGACACCACGTCCATCCGAGCCGCCGTCCTTGCGTATCTTGTGCCAGACGATGTTGGATTTGTATTCGAATCCCCAAGCCTGCATCACCCTAAGCCCATCGGGCAGCAATGCATTTGGTACCCATAGGTACAGATGCGTAGGTTCTTTGCAGAGGTCTACAACCGGCAAGTCACAAATGTCTTGGGTTGTCATTGTTTCGTAGCGAGAAAGGCGGCGATGCTCTGGAGCCACCTTGCCGGTGCGATTCGTAAACCTCCACGGCGGGTCGGCCAAAACAGTACCAAACCGTTTACCAGCAGTAGCGCGGGCCAAATCGATGGCTGCGTTCATCGCCTCAGCATTCACGTCAGCCTCCAATACTAAATTTCTGAACAAAACAGGAACATGTGTGCTTTGTCAACCGTGCCAGATTCGAACCGATCTGTCTTCGTGTTCACATCATCGATTTGACGCTATCACCTATTTTGACTGCGTAATCGAGTCGCAAGGAGAAAGCGATGAAAGACTGGTCCGCATCCCAATATCTCAAATTCGAGGATGAGCGCACCCGTCCGGCGCGTGATTTGCTGGCGCAGGTGCGGATCGAAACCCCGCGCCATGTCGTGGATATCGGCTGCGGGCCGGGCAATTCGACCGAGCTTCTGGCGGCGCGCTGGCCGCAGGCAAAAGTCAGCGGTGTCGACTCTTCGCCGGCGATGATCGAGGAGGCGCGGCGCCGGCTGCCGGCACTGGAATTCACGCTCGCCGATGCGGACAGCTGGACGCCGGACGGGCCAGTGGATGTAATCTTCGCCAATGCCGTCTTCCAGTGGCTGCCCAACCACAGGGCCGTTCTGGCCCGGTTGCTCGGCCTGCTTGCGCCGGGCGGCGTGCTTGCCGTGCAGATGCCGGACAATATCGGCGAGCAGTCGCATGTGCAGATGCGCGAGACGGCCGCCACCATGCCCTTTGCCGCAAAGATCGCCAAGGCGCGAGCGCCGCTGCCGCCTGTCACGTCCTACTACGATCTTCTGACGCCGCAGTCTGCCCGGCTCGACATCTGGCACACCATCTACAACCATCCGCTGGCGAATGCTGAGGCGATTGTCGAATGGGTGAAATCAACCGGGCTGAGGCCTTTCATCGATCCTCTCGACGAGGACGAGAAGCGCCAATTCCTGAAGGAATACACCACGCGCATCGCGGCTGCCTACCCACCAGCTGCCGACGGCAAGGTGCTTCTTCGCTTTCCACGGCTTTTCATCGTGGCGCAACGGGTGTAAAGCGCCTGCCTTTGCCACGCAGGTTAAGCTGACGTAAACTGCCGCCCTGCGACACTATCCCCGGGAGACCGCGTTTCTGCAAAGCGTGCGCGAGCAGATCGTGAGAAGCGAGCGCACCGGACAGGCATAGCATGCATCGCGTCATCATCAGCGGCATCGGCATCAAAATCCCCGAAGCCTCGATCTCCAATGAAGAACTGGTCGCAAGCTTCAACACCTGGGTCGATGCAGAGAATCCGCGCCGCGCCGCGCAGGGGCTCGATCCGCTGCAGAAGTCCGATTCCGATTTCATCGTCTATGCCTCGGGCGTGAAGAAGCGCCACGTCATCGAGCGCGAGGGCATTCTCGATTCGGCCCGCATGGCGCCGCGCATTCCGGCGCGTCCGGACGATGCGCTGTCGCTGGAAGCCGAATTCGGAATCGCCTCGGCCGAGCGCGCGCTGGAGCATGCTGGTTTGCAGCCGTCCGATATCGACATGATCATCTGCTCGGCCTCGCATCACCAGCGGCCCTATCCTGCCATCGCCATCGAGATGCAGCACGCCATGGGCACGCAAGGGGCGGGCTTCGACATGGGGCTCGGCTGCTCTTCGGCTGCCGCGGGGCTGCATGTCGCCGTCAATCTGGTGCGGTCGGGTGCGCAGAAGCGCGTTCTGGTGACGACGCCGGAAATCATCACCGGTCACCTCAATTTCCGCGACCGCCAGACGCATTTCATCTTCGGCGACGCATCGGCCTCGATGATCGTCGAGGCCATCGGCGAGGGCGAGACGCGGCCCGGCCGTTTCGAGGTGCTGGACACGCGCACCTGGACGCAGCTTTCGAGCAACATCCGCACCAATCTCGGCTATCTCACCCGCACCGCGCAGGAAGACCCCTACATGATCAACATGGAGGGCAACATGATCAAGCAGGTCGGTAACAAGGTGTTCAAGGAAGTCACCGTTGCCGGCCACCGTTTCATCGTCAATTTCCTGGCCGAGCATGGGCAGACGCCGGACGATATCCGCCGCTTCTGGCTGCATCAGGCCAATGCGCGCATGAATGCGATGATCCTGAAGCTCTCCTTCGGCCATGAGGTCGGCCATGATCGCGCGCCGATGGTGCTGGAACGCCTCGGCAACACTGCCGGCGCCGGCGCCGTCATCGCGCTTCAGGAAAACCATGCCGACATGAAGGCAGGCGAATACGGCCTGCTTTGCGCCTTCGGTGCCGGCTATTCCATCGGCGGCGCGCTGCTCAGAATGATGTGATGTACGTCGTCGCTTGTGATCAGCGCGGGATGAAGGGCACCAGCATCGGAACGCGTCGGGCGTAGTCGTCATAGGCGGAGCCCAGTCCTTCGCGCAGGAATCTTTCCTCAAGCCTGGCCTTGAGCCAGATGCCGAGGGTCAAGGCGATTGTACCGGCGATCACCCAAAAAGTGCCTCGGGCGGCCATGGTGGCGTAAATCGAGAGCAGCAAGCCCGAATAGATGGGGTGCCTGACCAGGGCATAAGGGCCCGACTCCACCACATGATGACCAGCCTTGCGCGTGACTTCGCCGGACCACAGCCGACCCAGATGCAGCCGTGCCCACCAGCAAAACGCAATGCCTGTAGCCACCAGCGCGACACAGGCCCAGCTTTCCGCGGAGGTCGGAGCCCAGAAGCGTGGAACTGCGGCGTGGCCGCGTGAGGGAATGAAGACGAGGATTGTGCCGAGGACGAGTGGCATCCTGTAACGAATTTCGGCCCGAACACCCACCCGTTTCTCGGTCCTGTCGGCCCAGGCGGACGCCGCCACCCATGAGGCTAGCCACGCCAGCCATAGAAGCCCGATTGCAGTCATCGGATGCATATCGATACCCAAGCCGTGCCTGTTGGACATGTCATGAAAGTGCGGCAGCAGGGCAGGATTGTGGCGGATTCCTTCACGCAACCGCGATCGTTCATAAGCCGTCTTCATGGGCCGATCATCGCTTTGAACTGGACCCGGCGCGGCAAGTCCGGCAAATTCCACTGACTTCAAGCAAGGAACGAATACATGTTGGATCTCCTGCCCAACACCGAAAACCTGCCCGAAATCCTCCCCGCAAGGAAGCTGTCGGCTCGCGTCGCAGGCATTTACGTTGCGCAGGGCGACGATTTCGAAACACGGGCGACGGACAGCCTGCAGCTCGAGTTCCAGGGTATTCCGCGGGATTTTCATGCCGGCTACACGCGCCGCTCGGGCGGGCGCGAGCCGTGGTATCCGCGGGGTACCGAAATGCGCAATGAGCGTCAGGTGTCGATCGTGGCGCCCGACGAACTGGCGCTGGTCGCCGAGCGCATGGACATCGCCGAAATCAGGCCGGAATGGATCGGCGCCAATCTGCTGCTCGAGGGCGTGCCGCATCTTTCCATGCTGCCGTCAGGCACGATGCTGTTCTTCAAGGGCGGCGTGACGCTGAAGATCGACGCCCAGAACGGCCCATGCCGCATTGCCGGCAGACGGGTGGCCGAACGCGCCGGCATGGCAGACCGCGACGCCGGCTCGCTGCTGTTTCCGAAGGTGGCCAAGCGGTTCCGCGGGCTGGTTGCCTGGGTCGAAAAGCCGGGCCGCATCGAGAAGGACGAGGAAGTTTCGGTACGCGTGCCGGAGCAGTGGATCTACCGGGCCTAGCCAAGTGCCCGACGGCTACCGGGCAGCTTGCGCCGACGCGGGCTTGGGCTTGATCGTAGTGACCTTGTAGACCGTCCCGGCCTTGTCATAGGTCGTCCACTCGCCGATCTGAACGCCGCCCCTGAAATGGCCGGAGCGGAGTTTCGTGCCGTCCTTGCGAAACCATTCCCAATAGCCTTCGGGCTGGCCGTCGCTGAGCTGTCCGACAGCCCACAGGCTACCGTCCTTGTGGTAGTGGCGATAAGGCTCCGCCGCCATTCGTGTGCCTCCGCTTTTGCTGGCCGTGTGAGCCGCAAGAAAACCAGAAATGACCTGGGCCGACAAGCGCGTGTCCGGTCGCCCGACGGCTTGCGGGTCAGGCATCCTCATCATCCGGGTCGAGCAGCCTCGTCGCGCGCCAGCCGGTGAGCACCTTGTTGGTCTGGTCGACCACGAAGAAGCGCGCAGAATCGCGGTCGTAGCCTTCATCGAGCAGCTTTTCGTAGTCGGTATGCTGGTGGCGCACATGAGCGACGGTTGCCAGCCAGACGGCGATTGCCGGCGGCAGCGTTTTCATATGCACGGCCCCGGCATCGGCTCTGATCTGCTCGGTGTCGGCGTAAGGCGCCATCGGCAGCAGGGCCGTAAGCGCCTTGGCAATGGCGCGGCGGCGGCCGGTCGAGCCTTTCATTTCGCATCCTTGCTGCTGGCAAAGACCGCATCGGCAATGAGATCGACAGTCGGAATATAGGGCTTCAGGTCGATTACCGGCGTGCCGTCCAGCACGTCGATGGCGTCGAGCGTCAGCGTGCCGGTCTCGATATCGAGCGCAAGCAGCCTGGGGATATGCAGACCGACCGGGTTTGGCCGGGCAGGGGAGCGCAGGGCGAAAACGCCTTTGGCGTCAGTGGCATGGCGCGGTTTCTGTACAATCAGATTCCGCGGAGCGTGATGCAGCCACGTCAGGACGATGACGTGGCTGGCATTGGCAAGTCCTGTGAGGCCGGAGCAGTAAGGCTCATCGACCTCCAGCGTTGCGCCTTCGCCGGTCTCGCGGGCTGTGCGCATGTTCTTCGGACAGGTTTCGCGCGTCGTCCAGGGCGAGCGGATGCGGCCGATGAACACGATGCTGCCGTCTGCCGGCATGGCCGCCGGATCGTCGGCCAGGAGTTGCTCGCCGTCGCGCTTTTCGAACATGTTCATTCGGCCCAAGAGAGAAACGTCATTTTCTTGCCTGCCAGCGACATTAGTGATTGCAAAAGTCGCCGTCGTCACATAAAGATATGTTTATGTCTTTTTTTGAGAGATGTCACCCATGCGGGTAACTTTAGATTCCCTGGTAGATACATTGAAGGCCGCTGCCGAATCCAGCCGGCTGCGCATTCTTGCGCTGCTTTCGCGCGGCGACCTCACCGTGTCGGACCTCACCGAAATCCTCAACCAGTCGCAGCCGCGCGTTTCGCGACACTTGAAGCTGTTGCTCGAAGCTGGGCTGATCGGCCGTTACCAGGAAGGGTCCTGGGCCTTCTTCCGCGTTTCGGATTCGGATGTCGCGCGCGATTTCGTGCACGGCCTGGTGGCGCGCGTCCATGATGGCGACCCGCAGATCGAGCGCGATCTGGAGCGGCTGGTGTCGGTGAAGCGCAAGCGGCAGGAGCGGGCGACCGAATATTTCAGCGAGAACGCCGCGAGCTGGGACGAAATCCGCTCGCTGCATGTGCCCGACCGCGCCGTCGAGACCGCGCTTCTCAAGCTGGTCGGCAAGCGCCCGTTCCAGTCGATGCTCGATCTCGGCACCGGCACCGGCCGGTTGCTGGAAATCTTCGCGCCGCTCTATCGCCGCGGCATCGGCATCGATATGTCGCGCGAGATGCTGACGGTGGCGCGGGCCAATTTGGACAAGGCCGGCGTTTCCAACGCGCAGGTGCGGCAGGGCGATATTTTTGCGCCGCCGGTCGAGCGCGATTCCTTCGATCTCGTCACCATGCATCAGGTTCTGCATTATCTCGATGATCCCGCGTCGGCCATTCGCGAGGCCGCCCGGCTGTTGCGCCCGGCCGGCCGGCTGGTGATCGTCGATTTCGCGCCGCATACGTTGGAGTTCCTGCGCGAGGAGCATGCGCATATGCGTCTCGGCTTCTCCGACCGGCAGATCGAGGAGTGGTTCGCTGAGGCCGGCCTTGATCTTGAAGAAACCCAGGATTTCGAGCCACGCGGCGGCTCCGAAGCCAAGCTCACCGTCAAACTCTGGCTCGGTCGTGACCGTCGCCTGCTGATTGCCGACCCCATACCCAACGCAGCCATCTCGAGGGAAACTGTCTGATGAGCAATTACGGTTTTTCCCGGCGTTCCGACATCGGCGACAAGATCCGCGTGTCGTTCGAATTCTTTCCGCCCAAGACCGACGAGATGGAAGCGCGGCTTTGGGATACGGTGAAGCGGCTGGAGCCGCTGCAGCCGAATTTCGTCTCCGTCACCTATGGCGCCGGCGGTTCGACGCGCGAGCGCACTGGCCGCACCATCAAGCGCATCCTGGGCGAAACGAGCATCCCGGCCGCCGCGCATCTGACTTGCGTCGGTGCATCCAAGGACGAGGTCAATGCGGTCATCGCTGAATTCGTCTCCTACGGCATCAAGCGTTTCGTGGCGCTGCGCGGCGATCCGGCGTCGGGCGTCGGTGGCACCTATCGTCCTCACCCCGAGGGTTATCAGAACGGTGCCGATCTCGTTGCCGGCCTCAAATCCTTCGGCGATTTCGACATTTCCGTCGCGGCCTATCCAGAAAAGCATCCTGAAAGCCCCGATTTCGCAACCGATATCGAGATGCTGAAGCGCAAGGTCGACAATGGTGCGACGCGCGCCATCACCCAGTTCTTCTTCGACAACGATCTCTATGAGCGTTACGTCGAGCGGGTGCGCCGGGCCGGCATCTATATCCCCATCGTTCCGGGCATCCAGCCGGTTCACAGCTTCAAGCAGGTGGCGAATTTCGCTTCACGTGCCGGCGCGCATGTGCCGGCCTGGCTGGCTGAGCGCTTCGAGGGCCTCGACCGCGATCCGCAGACCCATGCGCTGGTTGCCGCCGCAGTGGCTGCCGAGCAGGTGCTCGATCTGGTCGAGCGCGGCGTCGGTGATTTCCATTTCTACACGATGAACCGCTCGGACCTCGTGGTCGCGATCTGCCACATGATCGGCATTCGCGCGCCTGCCGTGAGCGTCGTGGATACGGCCGGATCGGCTGCTGCCTGACATAGACTGCCTGAAACGGAAAAGGCCGGGCGTTTGGCCCGGCCTTTTCATTTATCTACCAGTCAGTGCTGGTCTTCAAGCTCGGCGGCTTTAAGGAAGAACCCCTACGATCAGGGCGCCGATAACAGCGAACGCAGCACAAATCATCAATGCATTGATTGGCCGTGTAAGTCCCATATGTAGCCTCCAATATTGAGCTATGGGCCAGAGTCTAGGGGACTTTGGGCAACAGGCAAGCAGAAAACGTGCTGCATTGCGGCAGGATTGTGAAAAAACCGACCCTTTTGGAGGGTTTAGTTTTTGAAATCATTAGCCGAAAGTCGTAGTTACGCCTGTGAATAAATTATGGCGACAAGCCGGCAGTTTTGCGTCATCGACGGCGAAACAGCCGGCCGTCGATCGTCACCAAGCCGAGCGCGATCAGCGCCATGCCGATGGCTTCGATAAGGTCCATGCGTTCGCCGAGGAAGGCGATCCCCAGCAAGGTGGCGCTCACCGGCACGATCAGCGTGACCAGCGAAGCATTGGTGGCGCCGGATGAAGCGACGAGGTTGAAATAGAGGATATAAGCGAAGGCGGTCGATAGCAGCGCCAGCGCCAGCACCGCGCTCCACACTGGCAGGCTGGCGCCGAACAGGCCGGTTGAGCCGTAGAGCGAGAGCACGATGGGAATCATGATGATGGTCGAGGCGGTCAGCTGGCCGGTCGCCACCACCGGCGGCGGCAGCGCCTTGAAGCGGCGGGCAAAGATCAGCGCGAAGGCATAGGAAACCGAAGCGCCGACCAGCGCGAACTTTGCCCAGACCGGCCCGCCAAGACCGGCGATGACGCCGGGTCCGATCATCACTGCCGTGCCGGCAATGCCCAGCAGCACGCCGGCGATCTTGTTCCACGACAGTTTTTCGTCCGCCGTCATCGCGTTTGCCAGCATTACCGTCCAGAACGGCGTCGTGGCGTTGAGTACGGATGCAAGGCCGGCGCCGAGTTCCGTCTGGCCGAGAAAGATCAGCGAAAACGGAATGACGTTGTTGAGCAGCGCCAGCACGAAGAAGCTGCCGGCATAGGGTAGGGCAAGCCGGAAAGAAGGCCCGCGCGCAGCGAGATAGACATGCAGCGCAAGTGCTGCGATCGCCACGCGAAACAGCACCAGCACCAGCGGCTGGATCTCGCTGACGGCGATGCGCGCAAAGAAAAACGAGCCACCCCAGATGGCGCCGAGCAGCAGAAGCTGGCCCCAATCCTTCGCGCTCATGGTTTTCTGCACTGCGCCTGCTGTCGATGTAACGGCCATGGAAGCTCCCAACCCGTCGGCCCTGATCGGGCTGCGGCTCGCAATCCCTAAGAGGCTTCTCCGACTCACGCCACCCGATTTCAGCCAGCTTGCCCGTTTCCCGCGGCAAGCGCCAGAAACTCACGGGCTGCGCGGGTCAAATGGCGTTCCTTGTGGCGGATGGCGAGAAAGCGACGCTTCGGCAGCGCGACTGGCATCTGGACGAGCGTGCCGGCCGCCACAGCTGCGCTTGTGACGAGGCTGGACATGACGGTTGCCCCGGCGCCGGCCTCGACTGCCGTGCGCACAGCCTCGTTGGAAGAAAGTTCGAGCGCGACGTCGAGCTCGGCAGGCCGGATGCCGAGCGCCACCAGCGCTTCCTCGAACATGGCGCGGGTGCCGGAGCCCGGCTCGCGCAGCACCCAGCGCGAACTGCGCAGGTCGCTTGGCGCGATCGACTTTCGGCCGGCCCAGGCGTGGGAGGTGCCGACCACCAGCACCAGTTCGTCGTCGGCTGCCGGTGTTATTTCCAGCATCGGATCGTCGATCTCACCCTCGACGAAGCCGAGATCGGCGAGCCCCTCATGCACAGCGGCTGCGACCTGCTCGGTGTTGCCGATGGTGAGCCGCATGGCGATGCCGGGAAAATGCGCCTGGTAGCGATGCATCAGCGGCGGCAGCCAGTAGTTGGAAACGGTCTGGCTGGCGGCGATATGCAGCGAGCCCCGCTTCAACCCGGCAAGATCGGCCAGGACCGCTTCGGCCGACGCCGCGCGTGCCAGCACGGCGCGCGCCTCGACCAGAAACAGCCGCCCGGCCTCGGTGAGTTCAATGCGGCGGCCGACGCGGTCGAACAATTTCGTCGCGTGCCGTTCCTCGAGAGCGGCGACGGCGGCACTTGTGGCCGATTGCGTCAGGTTGAGATCGCGGGCGGCGCGGGTTACGTGTTCGCGTTCGGCGACGGCGATGAAGATGCGGAGCTGTTCGAGGGTCATGGGAGGCGACCCGCCATCGCTGGCGCGGTAGCTACCCCACCAGCTTGATCATCCCAAAACTGAACGTCGCGATGAACAGAAACGCAGCCAGCCCGAGAAGCAGCGGGCGTAAGCCCTTGGCGCGCAGCTTGGCGATGTCGGTTTCGAGACCCATCGCAGCCAGTGCCATGCTGAGCATGAAGGTCGTCGCCATCACGATCATGCTCTTCGCCTCTGAAGGGATCGTCACGGCGCTGTTGAAGGCGACCATCGCGATGAAGCCGAGCACGAACCAAGGAATCGGCGCCTTTGCCGTCATCTGGCTGTTGCCGTTGCGCCTTGCGCGGCGCGTCGCCATCAGCCCAAGCGAGAGGACCACGGGCGCCAGCAGCATGACGCGGCTGAGCTTCGCCACCGTGCCGAACTCGCCGGCCTGTTGTCCGTCCTGAAAGGCTGCCGCCACCACCTGCGCGATTTCGTGGATCGATGCTCCCGCCCAAAGGCCATAGGCGTGGGCGTCGAGGCCGAGCAATCCGGGCAGCAGCGGATAGGTGAACATGGCGATCGAGCCGAACACGGTGACGCAGGCCACGGCATAGGCGACGTCCTCGTCCGGCGCGCGGGTAACCGTGTTGGTCGCGATCACCGCCGAGGCGCCGCAGATCGAGGTTCCGGCTGCGATCAGTTCGGCCAGCCTGCGCTCCACGCCGAGCACTCGGCCAAGCCGCACGGTGAAGATGAAGGTGGACACCAGCGTCAGCGCGATGATGGCGATGCCGGTGGCGCCGACCTCGGCGATCTGCGCTGCGGTCAATTGCAGGCCAAGCAGGAGGATGGCGAGGCGCAGCACCCGGCGCAGCGAGAAGACGACGCCGGCTTTCGCCACTGCCGGCGTTCCGACGAGATTGTGGAAGGCGATGCCGATGACGATGGCCAGGATCATCGGGCTGAAGACCGAGACGCCGGGGATTTCGCGCAGCACGAACCCCGTCGCCGCGATGGTCACGGTCAATGCAAGCCCCGGCACCACCGCCATGACTTGCGCCCGGATGGTCCGCTTTTGCCGAGCCGGTGCGATGTCGACTGGAGAAGAAACTGCTGCGGAGGCAGTTGCGGCGAGCGGGGAATGGGCATTCATGGCAAAAAGTCCAATCTGGTATTGCCATGGTCTCGCTCATTCCAATCAATCGATCCAACGCATTATATCGCAGAAACTGTTCGCTAAAAGCGAATGATTGAAATTAATCGTCGCGGTCTAACGGATTCCCTTTGTTCGCTGCATGCTCTAAGTTCGCGCCCACTGCCTCGAGGAGGATGCATGCAGCGATTCGACAATGCGAAAGCAGCAGCCCTTGCCCTTCGTCCAGACGATCCGGTCTATTGCTTCAGGCCGGAGGTTCTGAAGAAGGACACCAGGCAGTTCATGGAGATGTTTCCCGGCAAGACTGCCTATGCCGTGAAAACCAACGGGGAAAATCTGGTCCTGAAAACGCTGGTCGAGGCCGGCGTCACCGCCTTCGACGTCGCTTCGCCGGGCGAGTTTGCCGCCGTGCGCGCCGTCTCGGCCGATGCCGAAATGCTCTACATGCATCCGGTCAAGGCGCAGTCAGATATCAGGCTGGCGCTGGAAAAATACGGCATCCGCGTCATTTCCATCGACCATGAGGACGAAATCACCAAGGTGACGCGGGTGGTGCGGGCGCTCGATATCGATCCGGGCGCGATCACCGTTTTCGTTCGCATCCAGACCAAGGGATCTGCGGCCTACGAATTGTCGAAGAAATTCGGCGCCGGGCCGGCCTATGCGGTCGAACTGGCCGAGCGGCTGAACAAGACCGGCTACAAGGTCGGCATCTGCTTCCACGTCGGCAGCCAGATCGAGGATCCCGACACCTATGAGCGCGCGCTGGCGTCGGCCGACTGGATACGCAACCGGCTGAGTTTCGACATTGCCGGGCTGGATGTCGGTGGTGGTTTCCCGGCCGAATACGGTCACGACCCCAACCGCAAGAAACAGGAGATGCCTTCGCTCGGGCAGATCATGTCGCGGCTGCGCGGCGACATAAAGGAATACCAGTTCGACGGCGTGCCGCTGGTGGCCGAGCCCGGCCGCGTCATCGTCGCGCGCGCCTTCTCGCTCATCGTGCGCGTGCTGCTGCGCAAGGGCAGGCGGCTCTACATCAATGACGGCATCTGGGCGTCTTTGTCGGATTCCTGGACTGGAAAGATCACGCTGCCTGCGCGCTTCATCCCCGATCCGGCGATCCGCTCGCGCAATGGCGACGAAGGCAAGATCGTGCCATTCAAGGTCTGCGGCGCGACCTGCGATTCCGTCGATATTCTGTCACGGCCTTTCTGGCTGCCGGAAACCATCGACACCGGCGACTGGATCGAGATCGGCCATATTGGGGCCTACTCGCTGTCCCTGCGCACGCGCTTCAACGGCTTCTATCCCGACACATTCGTCGAGGTGACCACGCCCTTCGACGAGGGCGAAGCGCCACAGGGCTTTGCGAGTTTGGAGACGATGGCTTGAGAGAGTGAGTAGGGAATAGAGAGTAGTGTTTGTGTCGGCGTTTTCAGCCCCTAGCTTTCACTACTCACTACTCACTACTCACTCTTTCACAAATTCGCCAGCAGTGCCGGCGTCGGCCAGCCATCGACGGGCAGGCCGAGCCTGATCTGTTCCTGGCGGATCGCCTCGCGGGTGTTGGTTCCCAAAATGCCGTCGATGCCGCCGACATCGTAGCCCTTGTCATGCAGCTTCTGCTGCAGGGTCTTCATGGCGTCGCCGGTGAGGCCGGCTTCCGGGGTGCGGCGCTCGAAGGGTGGCTCGCCGGCGAGACGGGTCGCCAGATGCGCTGCCGTCAGCGTGTAGGTGATCGACTGGTTCCATTCGAGATAGACGTCGTAATTGTCGAAGCTCAGGAAGGCCGGGCCCTTGTGGCCCATCGGCAGCACGACGCCGGCCTTCAGGCCATTGTCCTTCAGCGGGTTGCCGTTGCGGTCGGTGACGCCCCAGGCGATGAGCTGCGACATCGGCAGCTTGTTGGTGCGGCCAGTCTGTTCCCAAGGCATATTGTCGGGAACGCGCACTTCGATCAGCCATGGCTCGCCGCGCTTCCAGCCGCGCGACAGGATCTTGTTGCCGGTGGTCATGATGACGTCGGGCGCGCTGTTGCGCAGGTCGACGATGCCGTCGCCGTCACCATCGACGCCGCGCAGCAGGTAGTCGGAGGGCAGGATCTGCGTCTGGCCGATCTCGCCGGCCCATGCGCCGGTGACATCTGCGGGCAGGATGCCGCGGTCGATCAGCGTCAGCAGCGGTATGATCTGCGGGCGGAAGAGCTGGGGCCGGCGGCAGTCATGCGACAGCGTCACGAGCGCGCTCAGCGTGTGGAAATCGCCCTGCACGGCGCCGAAGTCGGTCTCCAGCGCCCAGAAGGCGGCAATCACCGGTCCCGGCACACCGAATTCCTTTTCGGCGCGGGCGAATACGTCGGCATATTTCTTGAGATTGGCCGCGCCCTGCTTGAGGCGGTAGTCCGAAATCATGCGGCCGGAAAATTCAGCGAAGGTCTGGCTGAACACGCCCTGGGCGCGATCGCGCTGCAGCACTTTCGGGTCGATGTCGGAATTGTCGAGGGCAGTCAGGCCTTTTTCGCCGACGCCGGCGGCCTGCGCTTCGGCATGCAACGCTTTCTTCCAGGCAGCAAAATCACCGCCGCATTCCTGTGCCATCACAGGTGTTGCTACAAACGACACGAAAAGCGCCGCCAGCGCCGTAAAGCGTGCTACCATAAATACAACTCCAAGCCTTGATGCCCTCGATATCACCTTTGCCTAATGGACATGGCAAAAAACGGGCAACGGCGCGAATTAGCCGCATATCTGGCCGGATGGAAGCCGGATTTTCTCACGCTCGCGTGAGAAGGGCGAATATTCACTTATCGACGGCCTGTAACACCTTCTTACCGGGTGTTTTCCTTCAGCCATTTCTTCCACTGGGCTTCGCTGCCGTTGAAGACATTGATGTCGGCGTTGCCCTTGATGCCGGGCACGACGCCGGTGCCGGTATACTGCCAGAAGGTGAAGGGGTGGCTGCCGTAGCGCTCTGCCGGATGTCCCGCCACCGAGCGCAGCCAGTAGGGGTAGCCCAGAAAGCCGGCAAGCTGGTTGTCGTCGAAGAAATCGATCGAAGTGTAGATGATCGGCTTCTTGCCGTAGTGCTTTTCGATGATCTCCAGGAACGTCTTCATTTCGCTGCGCACGGTGGCTGCTGGCGGACGAAGCTTGCAGGTCGGCGACTGCGGGTTCCACTCCATGTCGAGCACCGGCGGCAGGGCCGAGCGGTCACGCGGCACGTTGCGGATGAACCAGGCTGCCTGCTCGGCGGCCGGGCGGCAGAAATAGTAGAAATGATAGGCGCTGCGCGGCATGCCGGCCGCCCTGGTGTTGCGCCAGTGCTCTTCGAAATAATCGTCGACGCGGTCGCCGCCCTCGGTCGCCTTGATGAAGGCGAAGGAAATGCCGCTGCTGCGCGCCTTCTGCCAATCGATGGACGTCTGGTATTTCGACACGTCAGTGCCGTGCACGGCGTGCTGCCACGGGTTGCGGCCGGTCCAGTCATGCGGATCGTTGTCGCCGAAGCGCGGATAGCGCACCATGACTTCGGCCTGCATGCCGCCCGAGCCGCCGCTGACAGTGCGCGAACTGACCGGGGCCAGATCGTCGACCGTCGTGCAGCCGCCAAGCGCTGCCAGCAGGATGATAGCCGCAAGACGGCGCATCGCGTCTCCCTGGCCGAAGCGTGCCGGCCGAACATTTCAGTTGAGCGTGTGCCCCGTGACCCACGCAGACGATATTGCCTGATCCTGCCGCCCCACGCGGCAGTCTCCAAGCTCCGTCTTGCGCCATCATGGTTGATTTTCGGTTGACGGCGCCTGGTGCCTCATAAAATTTGCGTGACGAATGGCGGCAAATCCATGACCTTGTGGCCGTTGCGAGGAGGCGACGGCAATGCGGATTTTCCTGAGAATCATGAAGTGGCTGCTGAGCCTCATCGTGCTGGCGGTTGTGGCGCTGGCGGGCTGGCTCTATTTCGCGCCGCCGGAGCTGATCCGCGTCGGCTCGGGCTATGCGGCAAAAATGGTCTGCTCCAACGTCTTCGTTGCCGGCCGCGATGCGAATGAAGTGTTGAAGGTGGACGTGCAGGCCCCCGGCCACCCGCTTCTGCGGCTGATGTCGGTCAGCGTCGATACGGAAAAGGGCACCGTCTCGGCCGGGCTGTTCGGCATATTCGGCAAGTCGCTTTCGGTCGCGCGCGACAATGGCGGCTGTGCTGCGGTTCCCGATGGCGATGTCGCCGCGGCCAAGGCTTTCGCGCTGGAGCCGCCGGCGGAAGTTACGCAGACCGACGCGCTCTGGCCGCAGGGCGAGCGTGTGGAGCCGTCGCAGAACCCCGCCGTTACCGCGATCCTCGACGATGCTGGCGCGACCGGTCCCGGCATGCGCGCGGTGGTGGTAGTCAAGAACGGCCGCGTTGTCGGCGAGCGCTATGGCGAGGGTTTTTCGGCCTCCACACCGCTGCTCGGCTGGTCGATGACCAAGACTGTGACGGCAGCGATCATCGGCACGCTGGTCAACGACGGCAAGATGACGACCGACGCCACCGGCCTGTTCGAGCCATGGAAGGCCGATGGCCGCGCCAGGATCAGCCTTGCCGACATGATGGCGATGTCGTCCGGCCTCGAATTCAACGAGGATTATGGCGACGTCACCGACGTCACGCGGATGCTCTACCTTGAACCCGACATGTCGGCCTTCGCCTCGGCCAAGCCGCTGGTCGGCGAGGTCGGCAAGGTGTGGAGCTACTCGTCCGGCACGACGGTGATGCTGTCGAAGCTCTGGCAGCAGGCGGTTGGAGACAAGACGCAGGCGCTGGCATGGCCGCGCAAGGCTCTGTTCGACCCGCTCGGCATGAACACCGCCGTGCTGGAAACCGACGCGCGCGGCACTTTCGTCGGCTCGTCCTATCTCTATGCCACGGCGCATGATTGGGCCCGCTTCGGCCAGTTTCTCGCCGACGACGGCGTTTGGAACGGCACGCAGATCCTGCCTGCCGGTTTCGTCTCGTGGATGCGCGAGGAGGCACCGGCTTCCGAGGGCGAATATGGCCGCGGCCAGCTCTGGCTGCAGGGGCCGGAAGGTTCCGGCTCGGTCGAGGACGATCCCGACGCCGGCATCGAACTCCCGGCCGACACCTTCTGGATGCAGGGCCATGATGGTCAGTCGGTGGCGATCATCCCGTCGCAGAAGCTCATCGTGGTGCGGCTGGGACTGACACCGGCCAAGCTCGGCTACAAGCCGCAGGCGATGGTTGCGGCGCTGGCGAAGGCGCTGGAGTAACGCTTACGACTTGATGACCGCCTTCACCGCGTATCCCCGATAAAGCGTTTCGAAAGAAAGGCTTGCGGCCTGCTTCTCGCATTCTGATTCCAGCACCTGCCGGAGCGTCGCACGCGGTTCGACGTGGAATTTGGCCAGCCATGCATGCAGTACCGTGCGGAACCAGAGCGGCAGGCGCTCTTGTTGGCCGAAATCGACGATGTGCAGCGAGCCGCCGGGTTTGAGGCCTGCAAGGGCTGCACCCACGGCCTTTTCCCAGCCGGGGATCATCGACAGCGAATAGGAAATGAAGACGCGGTCGAAACCGGTTTCTCCGAACAGCGCCCTGGTGTCGAAGGCGGTGGCATCGCCTTGTGCGAGCGCGACGCGGCCGGCAATGCCTTCACGGGCAATGGAGATTTTTGCCGTCTCCAGCATTTCGTTCGAAATATCGAGGCCGAAGAATTTTGCACCGCGGTACCGCCGCGCCGCCAGAACGATGTTGCGGCCGGTGCCGCAGCCCAGTTCCAGCGCCGTGCCGCCCGCCGGCACATCCAGCCCATCGATAAGTTGGTCGCGGCCCAGTAGATAGTATTTGCGCGTCAGGTCGTAGATATGGCGCTGATGGCGGTAGACGCCGTCCATCAGGTTCGAATGGCTGGCGGTGTCGGTCGCGCTCATCAGTTCTTCACGTAGAGATGGAAGCCGCCATAGATCGCCGAGCGGTCGCGGGCCGAGAAATCCTGCGAGCGGGCTTCGTCGTAGCGCCACTGGTCAAGCAAAGCCGTCGAGACACGACCCGGCAGGAGGCTCGGCTCGGCAGCGGTGCGGAAGATGACGCGCGCGCCGGGGGCTGCGGTGCGGGTGATTTCGGTCCACAGCGCGTTGAGCTGGTCGTCGCTCATCCAGTCCTGTGCGTCGAGAAGCACGAAGCGGTCGACGGAACCGGCCGATTTCTGCGCCAGAAGCTCGGTGAAATTGGCATGGTGGATCGACACGCGGTCGAGATTGCTGCGGATCGTGTCGTAGTTTTCCGCTTCGAGATAAGCGGGCAGGGCAGCCTCGCCCGGCTCAGGGTAGCGGCGGGCGAAGGCCTGCCAGGCAAAGTAGTTATCCTTCAGCGGAAAATGGCAGGCGAGCTTTTCCAGCCGCTCATGCAGCACGCTGGCCATGGTGCCGTCGCCGGAGGTGATCAGCGAATCATATTGCGCGGGCGGAATGCCGAGGCCGAACAACGATGACTTTCGCGCGGTTGCCCAGCGCAGCATGCGCTTCTGAAAGACCGGTGCGATCTTCTCGTCGAAGAAGCGGCGCTGTTCCTCCAAGGTCTTTGCCGACATCAGCCCACTCACGTCGACGCCGTAGAGGCGGCCGACGCGATGGCCGGCGGCGATGAACAGGCCGAGCAGGCCCTTCTGGTAGAAATTGCCGTCGAAGGCAGCGATGCGGCGTTTTCCGCGCCAGTTGCGCTTTTCCCAATAGGTCCGGCTGGTGCGGTCGAGATTGGGCGCGACGAACTGGTCGTAAGCGACGGAATTGTGGCTGTTGCCGGCGCTGCCGAAGAAACGGAACAGGTCAGCATGCGAAGGCAAATGGCGCACCGCCGCATGCTTCATGCGGTTCAGCGAGATATGGGCGGTGTTGAGATCGACGGCATCGATCCTGGCCGGCGAGCGCGTCAGGTAAGCCAGCACATTGCAGCCGCCAGACGCGATGGTGACGATGCTGTGGCCTTGCCCCAGTTCCATGGCCTCCATGTCGACATCCGGGTCTTCCCATATCTGCGGATAGACGAGGCCGGAGAAGAGCAGAGTGAACAGGCGCTCGGATAGCCCTTCCTTCGACAAAGCGCGGTTCTGGTAGACGGCTTTTCCAAGGCGCTTGTTGCGGGCGAAACCGATTTCCGAAGAGACGTCGGTCATGGCAAGGCGATTCCCCGTTTGCGTTGTTGCAAGCGGGTAGCGCAGCGTCATGACAGGGCGGTGACAGTTTGACGGCGAAGGAGGGGATCGCGCCAGCGCTCACCTCCCCCTTGAGGGGAGGTCGGCGAGCGTAGCGAGGCGGGTGGGGTCGGTTCATGCCGAACTCGGCGCAAAAGGAACGTCGCGGCGACCCCACCCGCCGCTATGCGGCGACCTCCCCTCAAGGGGGAGGTGGGCGTCGCGCCCCGCCTCAACCCTCCCCAAACCCTCCCGGCGTCGGCGTGGTCACGATCACCGCCTCTCCGGGCTGCAGCACGGTCTGGTCGCAGGCTTTCAGCATCTCGACCGAGCCATCATTGCGGCGGACTTTGGTCGAGCCGACCTCACCATTGCCGCCGCCATTCACGCCGCGCGGCGGAGCCGCGCGATGGCTGGAGAGGATCGCGCATTCCATCTTTTCGAGGAAGCGGATGGTGCGTTTGGTGCCGTCGCCGGCGTTCCACTTGCCCTTGCCGCCGGTGCCTTCGCGAATGTGAAAGTCCTCGAGCAGAACCGGGAAGCGCAGTTCGAGGATTTCCGGGTCGGTCAGGCGCGAATTGGTCATGTGGGTGTGGACGCCCGACGTGCCGGCAAAACCGCGGCCGCTGTTCATCTGGCCGGCCGGCGAGCCGGAACAGATCGTCTCGTAATATTGATACTTCTTGTTGCCATAGGTCAGGTTGTTCATCGTGCCCTGCGCATTGGCCAGCGCGCCCATGGCGCCGAATATCGCATTGGTGACGTGCTGCGAGGTCTCGACATTGCCGGCCACGACCGCCGCCGGATAGCTCGGCCGCAGCATGCAGCCATCGGGAATGATGATGTTGATGGGCCGCAGGCAGCCGGCATTCATCGGGATCATGTCCTCGACCATGACGCGGAAGGCATAGAGCACCGCCGCGCGTGCCACCGGCTCCGGCGCATTGAAATTGTTCTTCATCACGGGCGAGGTGCCGGTGAAATCGACGGTCGCCTCGCGCTTGTCGCGGTCGACGGTGATCTTCACCTTGATGACCTGGCCGGTGTCGGTCGGATATTCATATTCCGAACTGTCCGGCAGTCGCTCCAGCACGCGGCGCACGCTCTCAGTGGCATTGTCTTGGACATGGCCCATATAGGCTTCGACCACGTCCAACCCGAAATGCGCGACCATCTTGCGCAACTCGGCCACGCCCTTCTCGTTGGCGGCAATCTGCGCCTTCAGGTCGGCTATGTTCTGGTGTGGGTTGCGGGCTGGGTAGGGGTGGTCGGTCAGCAGATGCTCAAGTTCGGCCTCGCGGAATTTCCCGCGTTCGACGAGCCGGAAATTATCGATCAGGATGCCTTCCTCGTCGACCGTCGTCGCCAGCGGCGTCATCGAGCCGGGTGCTGTGCCGCCGACATCGGCGTGATGGCCGCGCGAGGCGACGTAGAAGAGGATTTCCTCCCCCGTCGAGGGGGAGGTGACGCCGGAGGCGGCGGAGGGGGTACTTTCAGAAGGCACCGCCAGAACGTCGAGCACTGCCGCGGCGACCCCACCCGGCCGCTCCGCGGCCACCCTCCCCTCAAGGGGGAGGGAAAACACCGGCGTCACCACCGTGATATCCGGCAGATGCGTGCCGCCATTATAAGGAGCATTCAGCGCGAAGACGTCGCCGGGGTGGATATCGCCCTCGTTGAGGCGGATGATCGTTTCCACCGAGCGGTCCATGGAGCCGAGATGAACCGGCATATGCGGCGCGTTGGCGACCAGCGCGCCGGTGCGGTCGAAGACGGCGCAGGAGAAATCCAGCCGCTCCTTGATGTTGACGGAATAGGCGGTGTTCTGCAGCGTGACGCCCATCTGCTCGGCGATCGACATGAAGAGGTTGTTGAACACCTCCAGCATTACCGGATCGGCCTCGGTGCCAAGCGCCGCTTGACGGCGCTTTTTGCTCATGCGGCGAATGACAACGTGGTTCTGGTTGGTAATTTCGGCCCGCCAGCCCGGTTCGACAACGATGGTCTGGTGGCTTTCGATAATCAGCGCCGGGCCGGAAATGAGGCAGGACGGACGCAAATCTTCGCGGCGGTAGATGCCCGCCTCGTGCCATTGGCCTTCGGTGTAGAGGCGGCGGGTTTCCGATGGCTTCGCCTCAACCTTTGCTGGTCCTGCGGGAGCGTAGGCTTCCGTCTTATCTTGCCCGCTGCTGTCAGTGCCCTCAACGCCGACGGCTTCGACGATCATCGGCTTGTTGTCGTAGACGAAGCCGAACTGCGCCTTGTGCGCGGCCTCGAAGTCGCCGACGGCCTGCGCCACCGAGCCGGCCTCGAAATTGACCGGCAAAGCTGTGTCGGTGCCGTCGTAGCGGATATGCAGCACTGGCCGCCACGCGACGTTTTCCTCGGCTATGCCCTGATTGGTGAGTTCGGCAAGCGTGTCCTTGCGCAGGGCAGCGATCATGTCGTTGATTGCGCTGAGCGACTCTTCGGTCAGCGGCTTCAGCAGTGCCTGCTGACGCGAGGCGAAGACAGACGACAGGCCGATGCCATAGGCCGAGAGCAAGCCGGAGAAGGGGTGGATGAGCACAGCCTCCATCCCCAGCGCGTCGGCCACCAGGCAGGCATGCTGGCCGCCGGCGCCGCCGAAGCAGTTCAGCAGATATTCGGTCACGTCATAGCCGCGCTGGACGGAAATCTTCTTGATGGCGTTGGCCATGTTCTCGACGGCGATGATGACGAAGCCTTCCGCCACCGATTCCGGGCTGCGGCCATCGCCGATCTCGGCGGCAAGCGCCTCGAATTTCTGGCGGACCACATCGGTATCGAGGGGCTGGTCCTGATCGCGCCCGAAGATCGCCGGGAAGAAATCGGGCTGGAGTTTGCCGAGCATGACATTGGCGTCGGTGACGGCGAGCGGCCCGCCGCGGCGATAGCAGGCGGGACCGGGATTGGCGCCGGCCGAATCCGGGCCGGCGCGGAAGCGGCCTGCCTCGAAATGCAGGATCGAGCCGCCACCGGCAGCCACCGTGTGGATGCGCATCATCGGCGCGCGCACGCGCACGCCGGCGACCTCGGTGTCGAAGGCGCGCTCATATTCGCCGTCATAATGCGCGACATCGGTCGAGGTGCCGCCCATGTCGAAGCCGATGACCTTTTCGAAGCCGGCGATTTTTGCGGTCTCGACCATGCCGACGACGCCGCCGGCCGGGCCGGACAGCAGCGCGTCCTTGCCCTGGAACATGTCAGCGGCAGTGAGCCCTCCGGAGGACATCATGAACATCAGGCGGGGTGTTTCCCTCCCCCTCGAGGGGAGGGTGGCGACGAAGTCGCCGGGTGGGGTCGTAGCGGCAGTGCTCGACGTTTCCTTGCGCCGAGCGCTGCCTTGACCGACCCCCTCTGTCGCCTGCGGCGACATCTCCCCCTCAAGGGGGGAGACAATGCCCAACTCCCCAGCCACCCGGCTGACATAACGCGACAGGATCGGCGACAGATAGGCGTCCACCACCGTCGTGTCGCCCCGCCCGACCAGCTTCACCAGTGGCGAGACCTCGTGGCTGACCGACACCTGGCCGAAGCCGATCTTGCGGCAGACCTTTGCCACGACCTGCTCGTGCTCGGGGAATTTCCAGGCATGCATGAAGACGATGGCGACGGCGTCGATGCCGTCGGCCTTGGCCTGTTCGATCGCGGGCTTGACGGCAGCTATGTCGAGCAAGCGTTCCACCGTACCGTCGGCGCGAACCCGCTCCTCGACTTCGATGACACGCTCATAGAGCTGTTCGGGGAGAATGATCTCCTTGGCGAAAATGTCGGGGCGGGCCTGATAGGCAATGCGCAGCGCGTCGCGAAAACCCTTGGTGATGAGCAGGAGGACGCGGTCGCCCTTGCGTTCCAGCAGCGCATTGGTGGCGACCGTCGTGCCCATCTTGATGTCGCCGATGCGCTGGGACGGAACTTCCTCGCCGGACTTTACGCCGAGCAGGTCGCGAATGCCCTGGATGGCGGCGTCGCTATAGGCTTCGGGATTTTCCGACAGCAGCTTGCGTGGATGAAGCCCACCTTCCGGGTCGCGGCCGATGACATCGGTGAATGTGCCGCCGCGATCGATCCAGAAATCCCACGTCTTGGCGTTCATTCAAGCGTCTCCCGGCAATCGATCTTGGATATCAGGGCCAAGACTGCTATACAGCAAAACGAGGCCATTTCGTCAATGTTTTGTCGATAAAATGTAATTGAGGCTCTGCGCTGATGACTGAAACGAACCCCCTCGTCGGCCCGGTCGTTGCGGCCGCGCATCTGGCCGATGGCGCCATGCCGGCGCTTTCGGAGATGGAATTCGCGCTGACCATCCTGGGCAACGCATTCCAGCGCTGGATGGCGCGCTGCATGGGTGCTGCCGGACTTCCCGGCCTTGCGCCGCTTGACGTGCTGATCCTGCATGCCACCAACCACCGGGGCCGCGAGAAGACGCTGGCCGACATCTGCATGATGTACAACATCGAAGACACCCATGTGGTGGCTTATGCGCTTAAGAAACTGGAAGGGCTCGGGCTGATCGAGACCGGGCGGCGCGGCAAGGAAAAGACCGTCAAGGTGACGGAGGAGGGCGCTGCCGCGTGTCGGCGCTATCGCGAAGTGCGCGAGGCGCTGCTGGTTTCCAGCATTAAAGGGCTGAAATTCGATGAGGCGGAGATGAGCGGCATCGCGGCGCTCATGCGCACATTATCCGGGCAATACGATCAGGCAGCACGTGGTGCGGCGAGTCTCTAGGCACGGAAAGTCTATTTGCCGAAGTGCTAAAGTGTTCCGGCATTTGACGAAATGTTTCTTCGTGTCAGCGTAAGTGACGCAACCCAAACAATAGTTTGCACATTTTGAACACGACCGTCTGATAAATCAGGCGTTGTTTGTGAAGGAGAGATATTATGAAGAAGCTTATTCTTGCGTCAGTTTCCGCCGTCGCGCTTTTCGGTATTGCCGCGTGCAGCGACAGCTCCGACAGCACGACGACGCAGAGCACCACACCGCCCGCCACGACCGAACCGGCAACGCCGCCGGCAGCGGCTCCCGCACCTGACACCAGCACGGGCACTGGCGGTACGACCACTCAGCCTGCCGCGCCTGCGCAGTAACCACTGAGTACGCGTAAATCAGAGTATGGCGGCTCAGGCTGCCGTGAAAGGCCGGGGAAACCCGGCCTTTCCTTTTGTCGCAACCTTCGGATTCTGCCTCGCCAAGAAAGCCGTTTCACCTTAAGAAGCGGCTTATGTCGATTTGGGCCAGCATAGGCGACTTCATCAACCGCGTTTCCGCTTCCGCAGCATCCGGCATCGCCGATGTCGTCGAGGCGGTGCGAACGGTGTTCGAGGGAGACGCAGAACTGCGCCGCCGCGTATCCTTTTCGGTGGCGATGATCGCGCTATCGGCCAAGATGGCGAAAGCCGACGGCGTGGTGACGCAGGACGAAATCCGCGCTTTCCGCGAGATTTTCGAGATTCCGCCGAAGGAAGCGCACAATGTCGCGCGGCTTTACGATCTCGCCAAGCAGGATGTCGCGGGCTTCGAAACTTATGCGCAGCGCATGGCCGGGCTTTGCGGCTCGGGCCATCAGAACTGCGCCATGCTGGAAGATATCCTCGACGGGCTGTTCCACATCGCCAAGTCGGACGGTGTGCTGCATGAGCGCGAGAGCCTGTTTCTGAAGCGCGTTTCGGAGATTTTCCGGATCGAGGAGGCGCATTATCAGACCATCCTGTCGCGGCATCTCGATCTCGGTGATGCTGACCCTTATGTCGTTCTCGGTATCGAGCGCGGAAAGCCTTTCAAGGATGTGCGCAAGCATTATCTCACGCTGGTCGCAAACAACCATCCGGACAAGCTGATCGGCCGCGGTTTGCCGGAGGAGTTTATCAAGATCGCCACGACGCGCGTTGCGGCGATCAATGCTGCGTATGAAATGATCGAGCGCGGAGCGCGCGCCGCATGAGCGGATTTCCGCCCGATCATCCCGGCGCCGAGATCCGCGTTTCACCGAATTCCACGCCGCGCCGTGGCACCGACCGGCCGGACATGATTATTCTCCACTACACCGGGATGGCGACGGGCGAAGCGGCCGAGGCTTGGCTGTGCGATCCGGCGAGCGAAGTGTCTTCGCACTATCTGGTGCATGAGGATGGGCGCATCGTTCAGATGGTGCGCGAAAGCGATCGCGCCTGGCATGCCGGCAAGAGTTCCTGGCGCGGCGAGACCGACATAAACTCCTGGTCGGTCGGAATCGAGATCGTCAATCCGGGCCATACCCTGGGTTACAAGGCCTTTCCAAAGGGGCAGATTGAGGCAGTTATCGGGCTTTGTGGTGGAATTTCCGGGCGCCATGGCATCGTGCCTGAAAGAATTTTAGCGCATTCTGATGTGGCACCGGGTCGCAAGGTGGACCCCGGCGAAAAATTTCCATGGCGAATTCTGGCGCATGCAGGCGTCGGCCATTTCATCGAGCCGGCCCGCACGCGCAAGGGCTCGATGCTGAAGCCCGGGGACGAGGGCGTTGCCGTCGAAAGGCTGCAGTCGATGCTCGCGCTCTACGGTTATGGGATTGAAATCACTGGAATTTTTGATTCTCGGACTGAAATCGTGGTCGCTGCGTTCCAGCGCCACTTTCGCGTCAGCAGGGTAGACGGCATTGCCGATCCCGCCACCGTTGAAACACTGCGCCGCCTGCTGTCCAAACTGCCGGCCAGTTCCGCCTGAAGTATACCTGCGATAGAGGCGGCGTTACAAAGTGTAACCTAAAGTTACTTTGCCGGCCTTCATTGCCGCCAAATCGACCGGCAAACCCATCGCCGTGCAGATGGTGAAGATGTCCCCAAGATAGCTTGCCGTTGAGTAAGGGTTGCTGCGTGATTTCTTCACGCGGCCAATAAACAGATTAGGTAATCATGAAGAAACTGACCGTTCTCACGGCAGCTTTTGCTGTCGGCTTGATAGGCTTTGCCGCGAATGCGGAAGCCGCTTCCACAAGAAAAGATGAAAATGTCGTCGTCGTGCCTTCGGTCAAGGGAAAGGCGAACGTCAAGGTCGCGGATGCGAAGGTCTCGAAGCGGGACGTGAAGAAGACGACGAGCGTCAAGAAGACGGACGGCGTGAGGAAGGCCAAGGCTCAGAAGAGTGGTTCGAAGGTCAAGCAGGTGGTCATGAAGAGCCGCAAGAGCGGCAAGAAGACCGAGATCGACATGACGCAGACTGCTTCGATCGGCAAGAAGGGCGCGAACACGCAGAAATATGCCGGTGCACAGTATAGCAGCATCGTTGCTCGTTATGCCGCAACCTACGGCGTGCCGGTGTCGCTCGCCCATGCCGTCATCCGCGTTGAAAGCAATTACAATCCAAATGCGCGCGGCAGCGCCGGGGAAATCGGGCTGATGCAGATCAAGCCGTCGACGGCCCGCATGATGGGCTACAGCGGCGGTGCCGGCGGATTGTTCAATCCCGAGACCAACATCAAATTCGGCATGAAGTATCTGGCCATGGCCCATTCGCTAGGCGGCGGCACCACCTGCGGAACGGTTCTGAAGTACAATGCCGGCCATGCCGCCACCCGCATGAACCCGGTTTCGTCGGCCTATTGCAGCAAGGTCAAGCAGCAGCTTGCCATGAACTAAGAGGCCGCCTGCTAACTCTACCCTGACGGTCATCTGACGCGGCAGGGCGAGTTATCAAACGACCTCTGGTCACTATTGCCGTGGAATGCATGAAGCCTGCTTGAAAAAGCAGGCTTTTTCATTTGCCTTTTCGGGCGCGAACCCCTTTATACGCATTGCCAGCCGGCCGGGCGGCCGCACCAGCGAGAGCCGAAAGGCTGCGGGTGAGGAAAGTCCGGGCTCCATGGAAACACGGTGCCGGATAACGACCGGCGGGGGCGACCCCAGGGAAAGTGCCACAGAAAGCAAACCGCCGCGCTTTGCGCGGTAAGGGTGAAAGGGTGGGGTAAGAGCCCACCGCGCGACTGGCAACAGGAGCGGCAAGGTAAACCCCACCGGGAGCAAAACCGAATAGGGATGGTATGAGGGGGAAACCTCTCAGGGCTGTTTCCGGCCCCGCCATCCGGGTAGGTTGCATGAGGCGCATGGCAACATGCGTCCAAGACGAATGGCCGCCACGTTTTTGCGCCGCAAGGTGCAAGGGCCATACAGAACCCGGCTTACAGGCCGGCTGGCATTTTAACTTAAACTCTTCTGTTTCAGCGGCTTGCGCGGTTTTCCAGGCGCGTTGATTCATCGACTTCGCGCGATGAATCGGTTTGGCCTGCTCAATGGTGCTTCTTGAATGTGGTACGATTTAATCGTACCATTTTGGTCAAAGGAGATGCGTCATGGGACATGTCGACAAACGCAGCATCACGCTTTCGCCGGAACTCGCGGCGAGTGTCGATGACGCCGTTGCAGCGGGCGAATATGCGTCGGCCAGCGAAGTCATCCGCGACGCGCTACGCCAGTGGAAGGAGCGCCGCGACCTGTTCGGGTATTCGATAGAGGAGTTGCGGACGCTGATTCAGGAGGGGATTGATAGCGGGCCGGGGCGGTTCTCCTCGATGGATGAGATCAAGAAAGAAGCGCGTAGCCGACTGGCAAAGAGCCGCTGATGACATATCTGCCGGTAAGGAAGTCCGCCCGCGCAGAAGAAGATTTGATCGACATCTGGCTTTACGTCGCAGCGAATAACGAGGCTGCAGCTGACCGTCTTCTCGACAGATTTCAGGCTCGTTGGGAACTGCTTGCGACGCAACCTTATTCAGGCATGGAGCGAACCGACATTGCGGCAAGCATCAGGCATCTGGTCATGGGCGAATATCTGACCTTCTACCGGATCGCCGCAGATCACATCGAAATCCTCCGCGTCCTTCACGGCAAGCGCGACATCACCGCCGACGATCTCGAAGCCTGATCGGTTCAGCCGCTCACATTATCCAGCGAAGCCTTGATCGCCGTCCAAAGCTCCTCTGCCGGCTCGCAGCCGATCGCGATGCGCACGAAGCCCGGCGGCACTGCGTCGCCGCGCTTGTTGCGGCGCTCGGCCGATGTGTGGACGCTGCCGAAGGACGTGGCCGCCTGCATCAAGGTGCAGCCATTGATGAAGTCTTCCGCCTGGTCCTCCGAATCAAGCACGATGCTGATCAGAAAGCCGAAGCGTTCCATCTGGGCGCGGGCGAGATTGTGCGAAGGGTCTCCTTCAAGACCTGGAAAGCGCACGAGTTTCACCGCCGGATGCTCTTTCAGGCGTCGCGCTATCACTTCAGCGGATGAGCACATGCGGTCGAACCGCACTTCCAGCGTTTCAAGGCCGCGATGCACCAGCCAGGCATCGAACGGGCTCGGGATGCTGCCGGAAGTCTGGCGCCAATCCTTGATGGCTGTGATGATATCGGCGTCGCGGCTGGCGACATGGCCGAACAGGGCATCGGAGTGGCCGTTCGGCGCCTTGGTGTCGGCTGCCACGACGATATCCGCGCCGAGGTCGAGCGGGCGCTGGCCGTAGGGCGTCATGGTGGTGTTGTCGGCGACGAGGATTGCGCCGGCGGCGTGGACGGCTTCGGCAACCGCGGTGATATCGCAGATGTCGAGCGTCGGGTTGGATGGTGTTTCGATGAAGACCAGCCGATAGCCGGAAAACCCGCCATCGAGGAAGGTCGCGGTGGGCCGGACGTCCAACTCGACGCCAAGCTTGCCCAGGAACCTGTCGGCGAGGATGCGGGTCGTGTGATAGCCGTCGGCTGGCAGGAGAATGCGGTCGCCGGATTTGAGCATTGCAAAGAATACCGCTGCGATCGCCGCCATGCCGGAAGGGAAGGCGACGCTCGGCGCGTCTTCCAGATGGGTGAGCAATTCCTCCACGGCATCCCAGGTCGGATTGGAGAAGCGGCCATATTGGTGAAAGCCGGTCGAATCACCGGGGGCGTGAAACGTTGCCGACATCGTCAGGGGCAGGGGAATCGGCTCGCCGCGTTCGAGCTTTCTGCCGCGCAGATGGGCAAGAGATGCGGCGCGCGAATGGCTGTCTTCGGACATGCTTTCAAGGCTTTCGGCAGGTTTGCGGTTCCTTGCAACGCTATTCTGGTCGGCTGGCGCGGGCAAGGTGAGTGGTGCTGGGCCAGACGCTTCTAAACGGTTCGTTAGGCTTAATGGACGATAAAGGTGGCAATGCCGTCAAAGCCGCTGAAAGCGGCGGCGTGGCAGTCGTTGTGTAGTCCATTCCCGTTGACGCCCATATTGGCCCATGCTATCCCATTCGGATAATCAAGACTTCGTTCCAGTCCCGGGTGAAGCGTTCCCCAAGCGATTAGTCGCGGCGGTCGCGCGGGGCGATCTTTTAGCATTCGAAAGCAGGGATCTGGGTGCGAAGGCACCGCGTTGCGACAACGCGGGGGACAAGATGGCAAGCGACGCGACGGGGGCGGCTGTATCAATTGATGGACCGGTTTCTGTCCAATGCGGTGAACAGGATCGATGCCAAGGGCCGGGTTTCGGTTCCGGCGCATTTCCGTTCGGTCGTGCAGAAACGCGGTTATTCGGAACTCTACGCTCTGCGCGCGCTGGACATTCCGGCGCTGGATGTCGGCGGGCTCGATCTGCTCGACCGTTACGAGCAGCGCATCGCGCAGGAAGATCCGTTCCTGCAGACTGCGGACGATATGTCCTTCTTCTGTCATGGCGACGGGATGTTCCTGAAGCTGGATCAGGATGGCCGCATCACGGTCTCGGATTTCATGCGCGAGCACACCGGCATCTCCTCGGAGGTGGTGTTCGTGGGTCGTGGCAATTTCTTTCAGATGTGGGAACCGGAACGTCTGCGCGCCTATGGCGCAGAAGTGCGTGCGCGGCTCTTGAAGCTTCGGCAGGGGGCGGGCGCAAAGCCGGCGGAGGAAGCGGAATGATGACGAGTCACAGTGATGACGATCATGCCGCTGGCGGATCGGCTCCCCACATTCCGGTTCTGCTCGATGAAGTGATCGCAGCCCTGGCGTTGAAGGCCGGCGACAGGATCGTCGACGGCACCTTCGGTGCCGGTGGCTATACGAAGGCCATTCTGGCGCAGGGCGCGAATGTCGTTGCCGTGGATCGCGATCCCGATGCGATTTCCGCCGGGCGCGAACTTGAAGCCCAATCGGGCGGCCGTCTGCAACTGGTGCACGGTCCATTCTCGCAGCTCGACGATTATGCACACGATGTCGACGGCGTCGTGCTCGATATCGGCGTTTCCTCGATGCAGCTCGACCAGGCCGAGCGCGGCTTTTCCTTCCGCTTCGACGGCCCGCTCGACATGCGCATGGCGCAGGAAGGCCTCAGCGCTGCCGATGTCGTCAACCGCTTCAAATCGGGCGATCTCGCCCGTATCTTCGGCTTTCTCGGTGAGGAGCGTCACGCCGGGCGCATCGCACGCATGATCGAGAAGCGCCGTGCAGTGCGCTTCTTCGAGCGCACGCGCGATCTGGCCGAGGCGATTGCCGATCACGTCGGGCGCAACCCCAAGGACAAGATCCATCCGGCGACGCGCGTTTTCCAGGCGCTGCGCATCTACGTCAATGACGAGCTTGGCGAACTGGCGCGCGCGCTGTTTGCCGCCGAGCGGGTGCTGAAGCCGGGCGGACGGCTGGTCGTGGTGACCTTCCATTCGCTCGAGGACCGCATCGTCAAGCGCTTCATCGTCAATCGTTCCGGCAACGCTGCCGGCTCGCGCTACATGCCTGAAACGCAGGTCCAGGCTGCAACCTTCGAAAAATCGGGCGGCGCTGTAGGTCCGTCCGAGGCCGAGACGGAAGCAAATCCGCGTGCGCGTTCTGCCAAGCTGCGCGCAGCGATCCGCACGGAAGCGCCGGCGCGGTCAGACGACCTGTCGATCTTCGGCCTGCCCAAACTCCCTGAAATCCGGTCCGAAAGGTAAGAAACAAATGTTCCGCACAAGCGACATCGTTCTCATCGCGGTCATGGTTTCGGCGGCTGCCTTCACCTACAAGACCAAGCATGATGCGGAAAGCCAGCTCGACGCCGCGCGCAAGATCGAGCAGCAGATACGCTTCGAGGAAGACTCCATCGATCTGCTGAAAGCCGACTGGAGCCTGCTGAGCCAGCCCGCGCGCCTGCAGAAACTGTCGGAGCTTTACGAGTCCCAGCTTCAGCTGCAGCCGGTGGAGGCGCGCCAGGTCGTAACTCTCGACGATCTGCCGGCGCGTCCCGTCGACATACCGGATTTCTCGACGCAGCGGCTCGGTGGCATGGCCGATAGCGGAACCGACAAGATCGTGACGGGGGCGGTGACTCAATGATGAAGTTCTGGCGCAAGCGCATCTCGAAGGCTGAATCCTCAACGGCGTCGATCATCGTCGAGGGCGCGCGCAAGGCGACGGGCGGACGGTCGAAAAACCGCGTGGTCATGACCATGGCGGTGTTCCTGGGCATTTACGCGACCATCGCCGGGCGTCTCGTCTATCTCGGCTTCCAGGACCCGGAAGCTTCGGGTGGTCCCGTCTCGCGGGTCACCGCGTCGCGTCCCGACATTGTCGACCGCAACGGCGAGGTGCTGGCCACGGACATCAAGACGGCTTCGCTGTTTGCCGAACCGCGCCGCATCGTCGATGCCGACGAGGTCATTGAGAAGCTCCAGACCGTGTTGCCCGACATCGAAGTCGAGCAGACCTACAACAAGCTGAAGAGCGGCACAGGCTTTGTCTGGCTGAAGCGCCAGCTTTCGCCGAAGCAGCAGAACGACATCATGCAGCTCGGCCTGCCGGGCATCGGCTTCCGTACGGAAAAGCGGCGCTTCTATCCGGGCGGCCCGACGGCTTCGCACATTCTTGGCCTGACCAATATCGACAATCAGGGCATCGCCGGAATGGAGAAATATATCGACGATCAGGGCCTCGCCGATCTGCAGGCCTCGGGTCTGGCAACAGCGAAAGACCTGAAGCCGGTGCGGCTTTCGATCGATCTTCGTGTGCAGCATATCGTGCGCGACGAGGTCTCCCGCGCCATGGAAAAATTTCACGCCATTGCGGCGGGTGCGGTCGTGCTCAACGCCAAGACCGGCGAAGTTCTGGCCATGGCCTCCGTGCCGGACTTCGACCCGAACAATCCCTACAACGCGCTCGACAAGGATCACCTGAACCGCATGTCGGCAGGCACCTACGAGATGGGCTCGACCATCAAGAGCTTCACCACCGCGATGGCGCTGGATTCGGGCAAGGTGACGCTCAACAGCACCTTCGACGCGCGCCGGCCGATCACCATCGGCCGCCAGACGATCCGCGACTTCCACGGCAAGGGCCGCATTCTGACCGTGCCGGAAGTGTTCATCTATTCGTCGAACATCGGCTCGGCGCGCGAGGCTGACGTGGTCGGGATCGAGGGACACCGTGAGTTCCTGAAGCGCATTGGCCTTCTCGACCGCATGAAAACCGAACTTCCGGAAGTGGCGCGTCCGTCCGAGCCGAAAGTCTGGAAGAAGGTGCATTCGATCACCATCGCCTTCGGCCACGGCATGTCGACGACCCCGCTGCAGACGGCTGTCGGTGCGGCGGCGCTGATGAACGGCGGCCTGCTGTTCGAGCCGACATTCCTGCCGCGCACGCAGGCGCAGGCCGACGCTGTGGCCACGCGCGTGATAAAGGAAAAGACCGGCGAGGATATGCGCTACCTCTACCGTTTGAATGCGACCGCGCCCGGCGGCTCCGGCAAGCGCGCTGCAGTTCCCGGCTATCGCGTCGGCGGCAAGACCGGCACCGCCGAAAAAGTCGTGAACGGCCGTTACTCCTCGACTGTCCGGTTCAACGCCTTCGTCGCGGCCTTCCCGATGGAAGACCCGCAATACATCGTGCTCAGCATTATCGATGAGCCGAAGCCCGAAAAGCCCGGCGCGGGCGCCACGGCGGGGTTCAATGCGGCACCTATCGTGTCGAATATCATCAGGCGTTCTGCTTCCTTTCTTGGCGTACAGCCAGATTTCGGCCATGAAACTGAATCTAAGCTGGTTTCGTACCAATGATTCTCGAGGCGCGCCGGCAAAGCGCGCCATTTGTTTATGACGAACGGACTTCGATGAAGCTGAAAGAACTTGCCGGTATCCTGCCTGTCGAAGGGACATTTCCAGGCGATCTGGAGACGGGCGGAGTTTCTTCGGACTCCCGCACGATACAGACTGGCGACATCTTCGTGGCCGTGGCCGGCACCAAGGCCGACGGCGCGGTTTATGCCGCTGACGCCGAAAAGCGTGGTGCGGCAGCGATCGTCGCCGCCAAGGGCGCGCAGTTGGGTTCGCCTTCTATCCCGGTGCTTTTGGTCGACGATCCTCGTCGTGCGCTGGCGCTGCTTGCGGCTCGGCTATTCAGCGGTCAGCCCGAAACCATGGTCGCCGTGACGGGCACGAGCGGCAAGACGTCCGTCGCGGCGTTCACCCGGCAGATCTGGGAGCGGGCGGGTTTTGCCGCCGCCAGCATCGGCACCACCGGTGTCGTAGCACCCGGCCGCAACGAATATGGCTCGCTGACGACGCCCGATCCTGTAGAACTGCATCGCCTTCTGTCGGAACTGGCAGCAGCCGGTGTCACCCATGCCTCGATGGAAGCCTCCAGCCATGGCCTGGACCAACGCCGGCTGGATGGCGTGAAGCTTGCCGCTGGCGGCTTCACCAATCTCGGCCGCGACCACATGGATTACCATCCGACAGTCGAGGAATATCATCAGGCAAAGCTTCGCCTGTTCGACACGTTGCTGCCGAAAGGCGCGCCGGCGGTGATCTTTGCCGACGATCTATGGTCGCAGCCGACCGTCGTCGCCGCGAAGGCGGCAGGCCTCGAAGTGCTGACCGTCGGCCGCCACGGCGACTTCCTGCGCCTGAAGCGCGTCGAGCACGAGCGCTATCGTCAGCGCGCCGAAATCGAAGCCGGCGGCATTATTCATGAAATCGATCTGCCGCTAGCCGGCGATTTCCAGATCTACAACGCGCTGGTCGCTGCCGGTCTTGCCATTGCTACGGGCACGGACGCCGCAAAGGCGCTTGGTGCGCTCGAAAAGCTGAAGGGCGCTCCGGGCAGGCTCGATCTCGTCGGCACCACCGTCGAAGGCGCGCCGATCTATGTCGACTACGCCCACAAGCCGGACGCGCTGGAGAATGTACTGGCTTCTGTCCGTCCCTTCACGACCGGCCGGGTAGTCGTGGTGTTCGGCTGCGGCGGCGATCGTGATCGCGGCAAGCGTCCGATCATGGGCGAGATCGCGACACGTCTCGCCGATGTCACCATCGTCACCGACGACAATCCGCGCTCGGAAGTGCCCGAGACGATCCGTGCCGCCATTCTGGCCGCCGCACCCAATGCAATCGAGATCGGAGACCGCCGCGCCGCCATTCGCGAGGCGATATCGATGCTTCACGCCGGCGATACGTTGATTGTCGCCGGAAAAGGCCATGAGGAAGGCCAGACCATCGGTTCCGAAACCTTCCCGTTCTCGGATCATGAAGAAGTGCGGCAGGCTCTTAGGGAGCATGCGGCATGAGCTTGCTCTGGACCTCCGATGCGCTGATTGCGGCAATGGACGGTCGCCCGCTCGGGCATATGCCTGACGGCATAACCGGCATTTCCATCGACAGCCGCAGCCTGAAGCCGGGAGAGGCGTTTTTCGCCATCAAGGGCGAGGCCATGGACGGCCACGATTTCGCAACCGCCGCAGTCAAGGCTGGTGCGGGTCTGCTGGTCGTGGCCGAAGGCAAGCTGCCGGCGCTCGGGCGACTGACCGCGCCGATGATCGTCGTGCCGGACGTGCTGGTAGCACTCGAAAAGGCCGGCATCGCAGCACGCGCCCGTGCACAGGGCAAAATCATCGCCGTGACCGGTTCGGTCGGCAAGACCAGCACCAAGGAAGCGCTGCGTCACGCGCTTTCGGCTGTGGGCAAGGTGCATGCCTCGGCTGCGTCCTTCAACAATCACTGGGGCGTGCCGCTGACGCTCGCCCGCATGCCGGAAGACTGCGATTACGCCATCTTCGAGATCGGCATGAACCACGAGAATGAAATCCGCCCGCTGGTGAAGATGGTGAGGCCGCATATCGCGATCATCACCGCCATCGCGGCGGCGCATCTCGGGCATTTCAAGAGCCTCGACGATATCGCCAAGGCCAAGGCTGAGATTTTCGAGGGTATCGAGCCGCATGGCACGGCGCTCATTAATCGTGACGATGCGCGCTTCAAGCTGCTGGAAAAGCTGGCGCATGCGGCCGGTGTCGAAAATGTCGTCGGCTACGGCGAATATGCGCGGGCGCAGGTGAAACTCACCAATTTCGTGCTGCACGCCGATCATTCGATCATGACGGCGAAGGTGTTGGGCAAGGAAGTTGCCGCTAAGATCGGCGCCCCGGGCCGTCACATCGTCCAGAATGTGCTTGCAGTTCTCGGTGCTGCGCATCTTGCCGGCGCAGACGTGACCAAGGTGGCTTTGGCGCTTGAAGATCTGGTGCCGGAGCGCGGTCGCGGGCAACGCCATGTGCTGCGTCACCGCGAGGGGCCGTTCACGCTGATCGATGAGAGCTACAACGCCAATCCGGCATCCATGAAGGCGGCGATGGCGCTTCTGGAGGCGACGCCGGTTTCGGGAGAGGGGCGGCGTGTCGCTGTGCTTGGCGATATGCTGGAGCTTGGCCAGCATTCGGCGAAGCTGCACGCAGCGCTGGCCGAGCTTGTCACCGAAGGCAAGACCAATCGCGTCTTTCTCGCCGGGCCGGAGATCAAGGCCCTGGCGGAAGTTCTGCCGAGCGATTTTCATACGGAGTACCGGGCAAGCGCGCAGGACCTCAAGTCGGTCCTGATCAAGGCGATCCGTCCGGGCGACGTCATCATGATCAAGTCATCGAAGGGCATCGGTTTTTCGAAACTTGTCGATGCGCTTCTCGAAAAGTTCCCGGCGCAGGCCGGAAGCACTGCAAACAGCTGATCGCGGTCCGGGGAAAGGCCTTAGATGCTTACTTTACTGGTTGATTTTGCGGACCATTTTTCGGCCTTCAATGTCTTTCGCTACATCACGTTCCGCACCGGCGGCGCGCTGATCACCTCGGCGCTGATCGTCTTCATCTTCGGGCCGATGATCATCAATTCGCTGAGGGTCAGGCAGGGCAAGGGCCAGCCGATCCGCGCCGACGGGCCGCAGACCCATTTCAAGAAGGCCGGCACCCCGACCATGGGTGGCCTGATGATCATCTCGGGCATCGTCGGTTCGTCGCTGCTATGGGCGAATATAACCAGCGCCTATGTCTGGATCGTCCTGCTTGTGACGCTTGGCTTCGGCGCGATCGGCTTCTACGACGACTATCTGAAGGTGACGAAACAGTCGCATCTCGGCTTTTCCGGCAAGGCGCGGCTGGCGATCGAATTCGTCATCGCGGCAATCGCCGGCTGGGCGATCATGCATGCCGGGCAGGAGCCATTCTCGTCCTCACTGACATTCCCCTTCATCAAGGATTTCCTGATCAATCTCGGCTGGTTCTTCATACCTTTCGCCTGCATCGTGATCGTAGGCGCAGGCAATGCGGTCAACCTCACCGACGGGCTGGATGGTCTCGCCATCGTCCCGATCATGATCGCGGCAGCTTCCTTCGGCGTCATCGCCTATCTCTCCGGTAACGCGGTATTCGCCGAATATCTGCAGATCCATTTCGTGCCCGGCACCGGCGAACTCGCGGTGATCCTCGGCGCGGTCATCGGCGCCGGTCTCGGCTTCCTCTGGTTCAATGCACCGCCGGCCGCCATTTTCATGGGCGACACCGGCTCGCTGGCAATGGGCGGGCTTATCGGCACGATTGCGGTGGCGACGAAGCACGAGATCGTGCTGGCCATCATCGGCGGCCTGTTCGTCATGGAAGCGCTGTCGGTCATCATCCAGGTCGGCTTCTTCAAGGCGACCGGCAAGCGCGTGTTTCTCATGGCGCCGATCCACCATCATTTCGAAAAGCTCGGATGGACTGAAAGCCAGGTCGTGATCCGCTTCTGGATCATCGCCGTCATTCTTGCGCTGGTCGGCTTGTCGACCCTAAAGTTGCGGTAGGGGATTTAGATGATTCCAGCGCGCTCGTTCGGCGGCAGGCGTGTAGCGCTCTTCGGGCTTGGCGGCTCGGGGATAGCGACCGCGCATGCGCTCATCGAAGGCGGCGCCAGCGTGTCGGCGTGGGACGATAATCCCGAAAGCGTGCTCAAGGCCAAGGCGGCGGGAATCGAGACGAAGGATCTGCGCCAGGCAGACTGGTCGCATTTTTCCTCGTTCGTCCTGTCTCCCGGCGTGCCGCTGACACATCCGAAGCCGCACTGGACGGTGGAGCTGGCGCGGGGTGCAGGTGTCGAGGTCATCGGCGACATCGAACTGTTCGCGCGCGAGCGCATTTCGCGGGCGCCGGCGTCTCCCTTCATCGCGATCACCGGCACTAACGGGAAATCGACGACGACGGCACTGACCGCCCATATCATCCAGGCGTCCGGCCGCGATACGCAGATGGGCGGCAATATCGGCCGCGCCGTCATGACACTCGATCCGCCGAAGAACGATCGCCATTACGTGGTCGAATGCTCATCCTATCAGATCGATCTCGCGCCTTCGATAAACCCCACGGCGGGCATCCTGCTCAACCTGACGCCTGACCATCTCGATCGTCACGGCACGATGCAGCACTACGCGTCGATCAAGGAGCGGCTGGTTGCGGGCAGCGAGACCGCAATCATTGGCATCGATGATATCTACTGCGCCCAGATCGCCGACCGCCTCGAAAAGGCGGGCAAGGATGTCGTGCGCATTTCCAAGCGATTGCCGCTGACCGACGGTTATTTCGCCGATGGCACCAATCTGATGGAAGCAAAGCACGGCCGCTTCAGCCGCATTGCTTTCCTTGAAGGCATCGGCTCGCTGCGCGGGCAGCACAATGCGCAGAACGCGCTTGCGGCAGTCGTTGCCTGCATGAAGATCGGCCTCGATCTTGGCGAGATACAGTCCGGCCTTGAAAGCTTTCCGGGCCTCGCCCACCGCATGGAGCAGGTGGCCCGCCGGGACAATGTCCTCTTTATCAACGATTCCAAGGCGACCAACGCGGATGCGGCAGCACCTGCTCTCTCGAGCTTCCCGCGCATCTACTGGATCGCCGGCGGATTGCAGAAGGAAGGCGGCATCGAGCCATTGCGCGGGTTCTTTTCGCGCATCGCCAAGGCCTATCTGATCGGCGAGGCGGCACCGGCCTTCTCGGCGACGCTGGGCGAGGCCGTGCCTTACGAGATTTCCGGCACGCTCGCTGCGGCCGTCGAGCATGCGGCGCGTGACGCCGCCCTCGACGATGCCAGCGAGGCGGTCGTCCTGTTGTCGCCGGCCTGTGCGAGTTTCGACCAGTTCAAGAATTTCGAAATACGCGGCGCAGCCTTCAAGGAGGCCGTCGGCGCGCTTGAGAGAATAAAGCCCATTGGAGGGACACGCTGATGGCAAGCCGTCTGGACAAAAGCCCGGTCGCAATCTGGTGGCGAACGATCGATCGCTGGTTTCTCGCTGCCTTCCTGTCCTTGATGGGCCTCGGCATCATCCTGTCATTCGCGGCCAGTCCGGCGGTGGCCGAGCGCATCGGGCTCGGTAGTTTCCACTTCGCCACAAGGCAGATTTTCTTCACCATCCCGGCACTGGCGGTGATGCTTGCCGTATCCTTCCTGGAGGCGCGGGAGGTGCGGCGCATGGCGCTCATCATGCTGTGCGTCTCACTGGTGCTGATGGTGGCGGTCCTCTACATCGGCGTCGAGGTCAAGGGCGCGCGGCGCTGGGTGTCATTCGCCGGCGTCTCGATCCAGCCATCCGAGTTTCTGAAACCGGCCTTCGTCATCGTCTGCGCCTGGCTGTTCGCCGAGCATGCGCGCCAGCCCGACATTCCCGGCAATCTCTTTGCCATGATCCTGCTCGGCCTCGTCGTGGCCTTGCTGGTGGCGCAGCCTGACCTTGGCCAGACCATGCTGGCGCTCGGCACCTGGGGCGTGATGTTCTTCATGGCCGGCATGCCATGGCTGTGGATCGTCGTGCTCGGCGCGCTTGGCGCCGGCGGTGCGGTTGCGGCCTATACGATATTCCCGCACGTCGCCGGCCGTATCGACCGCTTCGTGACGGGCGAGGGCGATACGTTCCAGGTCGACATGGGCCGCGAGGCTGTCATCAATGGCGGCTGGTTCGGCGTCGGACCGGGTGAGGGCACCGTCAAGCGGATCATCCCGGACAGCCACGCCGACTTCGTCTTTGCGGTTGCGGGCGAAGAATTCGGCATCGTGCTCTGCTTCGCCATCATGTTCCTGTTCGCCTTCATCGTGCTGCGCGGGCTGAACACGGCGTTGAAGGAGCAGGACGATTTCACCCGCTACGCCGTGGCCGGGCTGGTCGTCGTGTTCGGCTTCCAGTCGGTCATCAATATGGGCGTCAACCTGCAGCTCATGCCGGCCAAGGGCATGACGTTGCCTTTCATCTCCTATGGCGGTTCCTCGCTGATCGCGATTGCCATCTCCATGGGCATGGTGCTGGCCCTGACGCGAAAGCGACCGGAAAAGCGCAAGCAGGTCGGCTTCTCGGGGCTCTCCCAGCACGCCATGCCGGCGGAATGACATGGCGAGGGGGACAATACTTCTTGCCGCCGGCGGTACCGGCGGCCATCTCTTTCCGGCTGAGGCCTTGTCGCATGAACTGAAGGCGCGGGGCTGGGATGTGCATCTTGCCACCGACGACCGTGCGGGACGCTATGCCGGCAATTTTCCGGCCAAGGCGGTTCATTCGATCGCGTCGGCAACGATCGGTTCACGCAATCCGCTGAAGCTGCTTGCGTCCTTCTGGACGATCTGGCGCGGCTTCAGGCAGTCATCGGCACTGATCCGAAGGCTGAAGCCGGAAGTCGTTATCGGCTTCGGCGGCTACCCGACATTGCCTCCGGTCTATGCCGCGACGCGCCGCCGGGTTAGGACGATAATCCACGAACAGAACGCGGTGATGGGGCGCGCCAACCGCGCGCTGGCGGCAAATGTGACGGCAATCGCCGGCGGCTTCCTCGACGAGGCTGCCAGCAGTTTCGGCGACAAGACCGTCATCACCGGCAATCCGGTTCGCCCGGCCGTGCTGGAGGCTGCCCGCACCGCTTATGCGGCTCCTCTTGAAGGCGAACCTTTCCGCCTGCTGGTATTCGGCGGCAGCCAGGGGGCGCTTTTCTTTTCTGATGCGGTTCCGCCGGCGATCTCCGCACTTCCCGAGGCTTTGCGCAAGCGGCTGATCATCACGCAACAGGCCCGCGCCGAGGATGTCGCTCGCGTCACCGCCGCTTATGCCGAACTCGGCATCGAGGCGAATGTGTTGCCGTTCTTCACCGACATGGCGGCGCGAATGGCGTCGTCGCATCTGGTGATCGCCCGTTCCGGCGCTTCGACGGTTTCCGAAATCGCCGTCATCGGCCGCCCGTCCTTGCTGGTGCCGTTTCCCTACGCGCTCGACCACGATCAGGCCGCCAATGCTGCGACCCTGTCCGCATTGGGCGGGGCGGAGGTTCACCAGCAGGCGACGCTGACGACGGAAGTCCTCTCCGGCCTGATCGCCGGGCTCATGACCGAACCTGACCGGCTCGTAGCGATGGCCTCGGCTGCAAAGTCAGCCGGCAAACCCGACGCGGTGCGGTTGCTTGCCGACCTCACAGAGGCTATTGCGGCGAGGAAACCGATTGAAGACATAAAAGAAGGGATGCGGCCATGAAGATGCGGCAGACGATCGGCCTTGTGCATTTCATCGGCATTGGCGGCATCGGCATGAGCGGTATTGCCGAGGTGCTGCACAATCTCGGCTACAAGGTGCAGGGCTCCGACCAGTCCGAAAGCGCCAACGTCCAGCGGCTGCGCGACAAGGGCATCGAGTGCTTTGTCGGCCATCGCGCCGAAAACCTTGGTGATGCCGAAGTCGTCGTCGTTTCGACGGCAATCAAGAAGACCAACCCCGAACTGATCGCGGCGCGCGAAAAGCTGCTGCCGATCGTTCGCCGCGCCGAGATGCTGGCCGAGCTTATGCGCTTCCGGCAGGCGGTCGCCATCGGTGGCACGCACGGCAAGACGACGACGACCTCGATGGTCGCCACGCTGCTCGACGCTGGCGGCCTCGATCCGACGGTCATCAATGGCGGCATCATCAACGCCTATGGCACCAATGCCCGCATGGGCGAGGGCGAGTGGATGGTGGTCGAGGCCGATGAAAGCGACGGCACCTTCCTGAAGCTGCCGGCTGACATTGCGGTCGTTACCAATATCGACCCGGAACATCTCGATCACTACGGTTCGTTCGACAAGGTGCGTGAGGCGTTTCGCCAGTTCGTCGAGAATGTGCCGTTCTATGGCTTCGGCGTGATGTGCACCGACCATCCGGAAGTGCAGGCGCTGGTGTCGCGCATCGAGGATCGCCGCGTCATCACCTATGGTGAGAACACGCAGGCTGATGTGCGCTTCACGCGCCATCGCATGGATGGTGCGGCCTCCCTGTTCGACGTGGTCATCCGCGACCGCAAGACCGCCGCGCAGACGATCATTTCCGACCTGCGCCTGCCGATGCCCGGCCGTCACAACGTTTCCAATGCCACCGCCGCCATCGCCGTCGCTCACGAGCTCGGCCTGACGCCTGAGGACATCAAGAAGGGCCTGTCGTCCTTCGGTGGCGTCAAGCGCCGCTTCACGCCGACCGGAAGCTGGAACGGCGTGCAAATATTCGACGATTACGGCCACCATCCGGTCGAGATCAAGGCCGTGCTGCGGGCGGCACGTGATGCAACGAAGGGCCGTGTCATCGCGATTGCGCAGCCGCATCGCTTCACGCGCCTGCACGACCTGTTTGACGATTTCTCCGCCTGCTTCAACGATGCCGATACGGTGATGGTTGCGCCGGTCTATGCCGCCGGCGAAGAGCCGATCGAGGGTGCCAATTCCGAAGCGCTGGTTTCGCGTATCCGCGCCGGCGGCCATCGCGATGCGCGCCACATCGAAGGGCCGGCTGCCATCGCTCCCATCGTGCGCGAACTTGCAAAGCCGGGTGATTTCGTCATCTTTCTGGGTGCCGGCAACATCACGCAATGGGCCTATGCGTTGCCGAAGGAACTCGGCGGGGATACGGCATGACGAAGGGTGCGGCGCTTATTGCCAGGCTTGGCGACCGGCTTGCCGGTCTGCGCGGCCGTATCACGCCCGACGCAGAAATGGACAAGATCACCTGGTTCCGCGCCGGCGGACCTGCGGACGCACTGTTCCAGCCCGCCGACGAGGACGATCTCGCAGCTTTCCTGAAGGCGGTGCCTGAGGATGTTCCGCTGACGATCGTCGGTATCGGCTCCAACCTTCTGGTGCGTGAAGGCGGTATTCCGGGTTTTGTCGTGCGGCTTTCGGCAAAGGGGTTCGGCGAGGCCGAGGTCATTTCTGAAACGCGCATCAGGGCGGGCGCGTCTACGCCCGACAAGCGCGTGGCAGCCGTGGCGCTGGAGGCAGGCATCGGCGGCTTCCATTTCTACCACGGCATCCCCGGCGCCATCGGTGGGGCGCTGCGCATGAATGCGGGCGCCAACGGCGTCGAGACGCGCGAGCGTGTCGTCGAGGTGCGCGCGCTCGACCGGCAAGGCAATATCCACACGCTGTCGAATGAGGAGATGGGCTACGCCTATCGGCATTCCTCGGCATCCGCGGATCTGATTTTCACCTCCGCTTTGTTCGAGGGCTACAAGGAAAACCGCGAAACCATCCGCGCGGCGATGGATGCGGTTCAGCATCATCGCGAGACCGTCCAGCCGATCCGCGAGAAAACCGGGGGATCGACCTTCAAGAATCCGGAAGGCACCTCGGCCTGGAAGGAGATCGACAAGGCGGGCTGCCGTGGGCTGATGATCGGCGGGGCGCAGATGTCGCCGATGCACTGCAATTTCATGATCAACACCGGCCATGCCACCGGCTATGACCTCGAATATCTCGGCGAGACGGTTCGGGCGCGCGTGCTCGAGAATTCGGGCATTCGCCTGCACTGGGAGATCAAGCGCATCGGCAACTTCAAGCCCGATCACGACGTGCAGGAATTCCTGGGGCAGCTACTTTAGCAAAGCGTGATTTGCCTGCTCCAGAAACGTGCAGCGTGATCACAATCGACCTAAATTTACATAAATTGAATCAACTCGAATCCTTGGGGCTTGCCACAGAGTCAACTCTCTGATTCTTTGGACAAAAGCGTTTCCTGATTTGAGTCGTTCCCGCGCGTTCGACGCGTTTCCGTCTGGGGGGTAACCTGCCGGAGTGGGCGGATTCAATTCGGAAAAGGCTTAAGCCGAAGTCGGGTTCGGCGAGGGGATTGCAGAAACTATGACGTCTAAACACGTGGCCGTATTGTTGGGAGGGTTCTCGTCCGAACGGCCCGTTTCCTTGTCTTCCGGAAATTCATGCGCAGATGAACTTGAGGCCGTCGGCTATCGCGTCACGCGGGTCGACGTCGATCGCGATGTCGGTTCTGTCCTTGCCGAGCTGAAGCCGGACGTCGTGTTCAACGCGCTGCATGGCCCGTTCGGGGAAGACGGTACGATCCAGGGTATCCTCGAATATCTCGCCATTCCCTACACGCATTCCGGCGTGCTTGCTTCGGCTCTCGCCATGAACAAGGAGCAGGCCAAGCGTGTGGCGAAGGCTGCCGGCATTCCGGTTGCGGAATCGAAGACCATCGACCGCTTCTCGATCGGCAACAAGCACCCGATGAAGACGCCTTATGTGGTCAAGCCGGTCAGCGAAGGATCGAGCTTCGGCGTCGTGATCGTGAAGGAGGATCAGTCGCATCCGCCGCAGATCATCAGCTCACCGGAGTGGAAATTTGGCGGTACGGTCATGGTCGAGCGCTATGTGCATGGGCGCGAACTGACCTGCGCTGTCATGGGCGATGTAGCCCTTGGGGTCTGCGAGATCATCCCGACGGGTCATTCCTTCTACGATTATGATTCAAAATACGTTGCGGGCGGGTCAAAACACGAGGTTCCCGCTAAAATTTCACTAAATATTTACCAAAAAATACAGACACTGGCACTCAAGGCTCACCAAGCAATCGGGTGCCGGGGCGTCTCCCGGTCAGACTTCCGCTACGACGATCGCCATTCCGAAAATGGCGAGCTTATCTGGCTCGAAGTGAATACCCAGCCGGGTATGACGCCGACGTCGCTGGTGCCGGAAATTGCTGCCCAGGCCGGGCATTCGTTCGGTGAGTTGTTGAGTTGGATGGTGGAGGACGCTTCGTGTTCGCGTTGAGGTCGGGGCAGGTTAGAAGGATGGGTTCGGCAAGGCCGGGCCTGTTTGGCGTGTCCTTTTCCATCGACGGCTTCGTGCTGCCGCGCTGGCTTCGCCGGCCGGTGCGCGTCCTGGCGCGCCTGGGCAAAGGCGACTTCACGCCGCCGCCGTTTTCCGCGACGATCGCGTCTGCGATCCTTCTTTCCTCGAGCGGTCTCTACGGCGCCTATGTCGGCGGGCATATGCCGGCTCTCGTGCAGGGCATCACAGCGCGCAGCGGCTTTGCCGTCGATCAGATCAAGGTGGTCGGCCATCGCGAGACTTCGGAGATCGATGTCCTCGACAAGCTGGAGCTTGACGGCTGGACGTCGCTGATCGGCTTTAACGCCGACGAGGCGCGCGAGCGCATCGCCAAGCTCCCCTGGGTCGAGGTTGCTTCCGTTCGCAAGATCTATCCCAACACGCTCGAAGTGAAGATCGAAGAGCGCAAGGCCTTCGCCATCTGGCAGCACGGCAGCCAGCTTTCGATCGTCGAGGAAAATGGCAACGTGATCGCGCCGTTCTCGGGCGGTCGCCATGTCGCGCTGCCGCTGGTCGTCGGCTATGGCGCGGCCGAGCGCGCTTCCGGCTTCATCGCCAAGATCAAGCAGTTTCCGGAGCTGGCCTCGCGGGTGAAGGGTTATGTCCGCGTTTCCGAGCGCCGCTGGGACCTGCGGCTTGAAAACGGCATCACCGTCAAGTTGCCGGAATATGGCGAAGACACCGCACTCGCCGATCTCGTCAAGATGGACCACGACACCGGCCTGCTGTCTCGCGACATAGCCGGCGTCGACATGCGCCTTTCCGACCGGCTGGTCGTGCAGCTCACGCCTGAGGCGGTCGAGCGGCGCGAAGCTGCGCTTAAAGAGCTTCTGAAATCACCCAAGAGCAAGCTGGAGAAAAGAATATGAGCTTGCTCGGCGGTCCAAAAGACGGCTCTGCCCACCGCTCCGGTATCGTCACGGTGCTTGACGTCGGCTCCAGCAAGGTTTGCTGCGTGGTCGCCAAGCTCAAGCCGGCGCCTGAGAGCCAGCTGCTGCGCGGGCGTACCCATCAAGCCAAGGTCATTGGCATAGGCCATCAGAAGTCGCAGGGCGTCAAATCGGGCGTGGTCGTCGATCTCGACCGTGCCGAGCATGCCGTGCGGCTGGCGGTCGACGCGGCCGAACGCATGGCCGGGCTGACGGTCGACTCGCTCATCGTCAATCTCACTGCGGGCCGGCTGAAGAGCGAAACATTTTCGGCGACGATCAATCTCGGCGGCCACGAGGCTTCCGCCAGTGACATCAAGCGCGTTCTGGCAGCCGGCGCCAAGCAGGCGCTGAAGGCCGAGCGCGAGGTGGTTCATTCGCTGCCGGTCGCATTTTCGCTCGATGCCGAACGCGGCGTGCGCGATCCGCGCGGCATGGTCGGCGACACGCTCGGCGTCGACATGCATGTGCTGACCGGCGACGCCGCGCCGCTGCGCAATCTGGAGCTCTGCATCAACCGCTCGCATCTTTCGGTCGAGCGCATGGTGGCCACGCCCTATGCAAGCGGGCTCGCAGCACTCGTTGATGACGAACTCGAAATGGGCGCGGCCTGCATTGACATGGGCGGCGGCACCACCACCATCTCGCTCTTTGCTGACGGCAAGTTCGTTTACGCCGACGCCATCCCGGTGGGCGGCAGCCATGTCACCATGGATATGGCCAAGGGCCTTTCGACGCGCCTCGACGATGCCGAGCGGCTGAAGGTGATGCATGGTTCGGCGTTGCCCGGCAGCGCTGACGATCGCGATCTGGTCACTGTCCAGCCGATCGGCGCCGACGAAACCGAAGTGCCGCTCCAGGTGCCGCGTTCTGTGATGACGCGCATCATCCGCGCCCGCATCGAAGAGACGCTGGAAATACTGCGCGACCGGCTGAACAAATCAGGTTACGGCAATGCCGCCGGTAAGCGAGTCGTGCTGACGGGTGGCGCCAGCCAGCTTGCCGGTCTGCCGGAAGCTGCACGCCGCATTCTGGGCCGCAACGTGCGCATCGGCCGGCCGCTGGGCGTGGCTGGTTTGCCGGAAGCGGCAAAAGGTCCGGCGTTCGCAACGGCGGTGGGCCTTCTGATCTACCCGCAGGTGGCGGGCTTCGAGATCAATAAAGCGAGTGGGATTTCTGGACTACGCATGACCGGGACGGGCGGAAAACTGCATCGCATGAGTCAGTGGTTGAGAGACAGTTTCTAGAGTTTGACGGGGATTGCCCCATAACGGCCGCGGCGGCGAAGCGGCGGGAAAGGCGAAAAGGACAAGGACAATGACGATCAATCTGCAAAAGCCGGACATAACCGAGCTGAAGCCGCGCATCACCGTTTTCGGTGTCGGCGGTGGCGGCGGCAACGCAGTCAACAACATGATCACCGCGGGACTTCGCGGCGTCGAATTCGTCGTGGCCAACACCGATGCCCAGGCGCTTACGATGTCGAAGGCCGATCGCCTGATCCAGCTTGGCGCTCACGTCACCGAGGGTCTCGGCGCGGGTTCCCAGCCTGAGGTCGGTCGCGCCGCCGCCGAAGAGTGCATCGACGAGATCATCGATCATCTGTCGAACACCCATATGTGCTTCGTCACTGCCGGCATGGGCGGTGGCACGGGCACGGGTGCTGCTCCTGTCGTTGCCAGGGCAGCGCGCGAGAAGGGCATCCTCACCGTCGGCGTCGTCACCAAGCCGTTCCACTTCGAAGGCCAGCGCCGCATGAAGACGGCGGACATGGGCATCGAGGAACTGCAGAAATGCGTCGATACCCTGATCGTCATTCCGAACCAGAACCTGTTCCGGCTCGCCAATGACAAGACGACCTTTGCCGACGCCTTCGCCATGGCCGACCAGGTGCTCTATTCGGGCGTTGCCTGCATCACCGACCTGATGGTCAAGGAAGGCCTGATCAACCTCGACTTCGCCGACGTCCGTTCGGTGATGCGCGAGATGGGCAAGGCGATGATGGGCACCGGCGAAGCTTCGGGCGAGGGCCGTGCGATGGCCGCCGCTGAGGCTGCGATCGCCAACCCGCTGCTCGACGAGACCTCGATGAAGGGTGCGAAGGGCCTGCTGATCTCCATCACCGGCGGTCGCGACCTTACCCTGTTCGAAGTCGACGAAGCGGCAACCCGCATCCGCGAGGAAGTCGACCAGGATGCCAACATCATCCTCGGTGCGACCTTCGACGAGGAACTCGAAGGCGTCATCCGCGTCTCGGTCGTGGCGACCGGCATCGACAAGACGGCTGCCGAAATCGCTGCCGCCCCGATCGCCATCCGCCCGCCCATGAAGCCGGCGCCGCGCCCTGCGGCGATCGTCGAGCAACGTCCGGCCGCCCCTGTACAGCAGATCGTCCAGGAAGCGCCGCGTGCTGCCGATCCGGTGGCCGATGCGATCCGCATGGCCGAAGCGAACGCCGCCGCAATGGCAGCACCGCGCCCGGTCGCTGTTCAGGACGATTTCCGCCCGCAGAGCAAGTTGTTCCAGGCTCCGCCGCCTGCCGCTCCCCAGCCGCAGCCGGTCCAGCAGCAGCCGATGGCAGCAGCTCCTGCACAGCTGCGTGAACTGCCTCAGCAGCCGGTAGCCGCCGCTCAGCCGCGGATGCCGCGTGTCGAAGACTTTCCGCCACTGGTGAAAGCCGAAGTGGAAGCCAAGACCCGTGCGCCCGAGCAGCATCACGAAAGCGGCCCGATGGGCCTCTTGAAGCGCCTGACCAACGGCCTGACCCGCCGCGAGGAAGAGCCTGCACGCCTGCAGCCGGCACAACCGCGCGAACCGAAGCTGCGCCAGCAGGCTCCGGAGCTGCGCCGCACAGCCAGCCAGGACCCGTCGCTCTATGCACCGCGCCGTGGCCAACTCGACGAACATGGCCGCCTCGCGCCGCAGCAGCGCGCCGTGCAGGAAGACGATCAGTTGGAGATTCCGGCGTTCTTGCGCCGGCAAGCCAACTGAACCGTTAACGAAATGTAACAGATATTAACGGGCAGGCGCTTCGGTGTCTGCCCGTTAACTTTTTAAATTGAACGAAAACAATGGCTTGATGCGTTAATCGCATCTTAATCCGCCGTTACACGGGGTAAAAAACCGTGATTTGGAGTCTTCCCCGCGCGTCACTATCTTCCGTCTCGAATGGAGTCGGTATGCGCGAATCTGCGGGGAACTGTTCCCGTATGCCGACAAACACAAGAGCACGCCCCTCTGGACTGGCGTAATAGTCACGCGCTAAACGGGCATATGGGGATTCATTTGCACGACCATCAAACGACACTGAAATCGCGCGCGACGCTCTCCGGGGTTGGCGTCCACAGCGGTAAACCAGTCACTCTGCACTTTCTGCCTGCCGATGCGGACACGGGTATCGTGTTCCACCATGTCGGCGAGGGCGAGCCGGCGCGCGACCTGCGCGCGCTCGTATCGGAAGTCGGCAGCACCGATCTTTGCACCATGCTGGGCGACCCGAACGGCTATCATGTCGCCACCGTCGAGCACGTCATGGGCGCGCTGTTCGGTCTGGGCATCGACAATCTCATCATCGAGATCGACGGCAACGAAGTGCCGATCCTCGACGGCAGCGCCATCCGTTTCGTCGAAGCCATCGATCAGGCCGGCATCGAGACGCTTTCTGCCAAGCGCCGCTACGTCCGCATCCTGAAGCCGGTTCGCATCGAGGCGGGTGCCTCCTGGGCCGAGTTCCGCCCTTATGCCGGAACGCGCTTCGAGGTCGAGATCGATTTCGAAAACCCGGCCATCGGCCGCCAGTCCTTCGCGGCGGACGTCAATGCCGACATGTTCCGCGCGGAGATCGCGCGTGCCCGCACCTTCGGTTTCATGAAGGATGTCGAGCGCCTGTGGGCTGCCGGCTATGCGCTCGGCTCTTCGCTGGAGAATTCCGTGGTGATCGGAGACGACAGCCGCATCATCAACATTGAAGGCCTGCGCTATCCCAATGAATTCGTGCGCCACAAGACGCTGGACGCGATGGGCGACCTGTCGCTTGCAGGCGCGCGCTTCATCGGCTGCTTCCGCTCCTACCGCGGCGGTCACCGCATGAACGCCGCTGCCCTTCGCCGCCTGCTGTCAGATCGTTCGGCCTTCGAGATTGTCGAGACGACTCGCCGCGAGCGTGGCCGTTCGGCTGAGATGATCGCCGTAAACGCTCCGGTCTACGCGCCCTGGGTGCTTTGAGGCTGCCTCAAGGCTTGAAAAGCGGGACTTGTGTGACGATAACGCATCGTCCACAGGCTGATTGTGGCGAAAGCCAAAGCCTGCCACAAAAATGCGCCATTGCCGGACGATAGCGTTGCCGTTCAAGGGCAGTTGTGGTCTATGACTGCGGGGCGATGAGTATAATCATGGCGAGAGGGCCGAATCCGATCATGTTTTTCCAGCGAGCTGCACAGTCGAATCAGCCGGCGCGCGCTGCCTTCCTGGCGCTTTCGGTGCTTTCCGCGCCGCTTCTCCTTTCGGCCTGCATGTCTTCCGAAAAGGACCTCGATCTGTCGACCTATGTCGAGCAGACCGAACCAGCCGATGTTCTCTACAATCAGGGCCTGGCCAATCTGAATTCCGGTCGCCTGAAAGAGGCGAGCCGCAAGTTCGATGCGGTCGATCGACAGCACCCCTATTCGGAATATGCCCGTAAATCGATGGTGATGGGCGCTTTCGCCAATTACCGCCAGGGCAATTACGACGACTCGATCAATTCGGCGAAGCGCTATCTCGCGCTCTACCCGTCGACGCCCGATGCGGCCTATGCCCAGTACATCATCGGTCTCTGCTATTTCCGCCAGATCCGCGACGTTACGCAGGACCAGAAGGAATCCCGCCGCGCCATCGAGGCGATGCAGGAAGTGGTTACCCGCTGGCCCGATTCGGAATATGTCGACGACGCCAAGGAAAAGGTGCGTTTCGCGCGCGACCAGCTTGCCGGCAAGGAAATGCAGGTCGGCCGTTATTATCTCGAGCGTCGCGAATATATCGCTGCCGTGAAGCGCTTCCGCTATGTGGTCGAGAATTACTCCAACACCCGCCAGGCCGAGGAAGCGCTCGCGCGCCTCACCGAAGCCTATTACGCGATGGGCCTGACCTCGGAAGCGCAGACGGCGGCTGCCGTGCTCGGCCAGAATTACCCGGACAGCCCGTGGTATCGCGATTCCTACAAGCTGCTGCAGACCAATGGCCTGGAGCCACGTGAGAACGCCGGCTCGTGGATATCGAAGGCCGGAAAACTTATCACCGGCGCCTGATCATAGCGGGCGTCGATGCTTTCCAGACTGTCTATCCGCGATATCGTCCTGATCGAGCGGCTGGACATTGATTTCTCGCCGGGGCTCTCCGTACTCACCGGCGAGACGGGTGCAGGCAAATCCATTCTTCTAGACGCGCTGTCGCTGGCACTGGGTGCCCGCGGCGACGCATCGCTCGTCCGCCATGGCGCGGCGCAGGGGCAGGTGTCGGCGGTGTTCGACGTGCCGCGCAATCATCCCGCCCGGCAAATCCTGATCGACAATGCGCTCGATGACGACGGCGACATCATTCTGCGCCGTGTGCAGACCGCGGACGGGCGCACGCGCGTCTTCGTCAACGACCAACCCTCCAGCGTCACCTTGATGCGCGATATCGGCCGTGCCCTGGTCGAGATACACGGCCAGCACGACGAGCGCGCGCTCGTTGACGCAAGCGCACACCGCGAATTACTGGATTCCTTCGGCGGGCATATCGGCGAGGCGCGCGCCTGCGGTGAGGCTTGGCGGCGCTGGCGTGACTGTGAACAGGAACTGGCGCGGCATCGCGCGCGCGTCGAGGCCGCAGCCCGCGAGGCCGACTATCTGCGTTCCGCCGTCGCCGAACTCTCCCAGCTCGACCCTCAGCCGGGCGAGGAGACGGAACTGGCAGAGATCCGCACGACGATGATGCGGGCTGAAAAGATCGCCGGCGAAATCCAGGACGCGCAGGACGTTCTGTCCGGACACAACTCGCCATTGCCGCAACTGGCCAGTCTGCTTCGGCGCTTGCAGCGCAAGGCATCCGAAGTCCCCGGCCTGCTCGATGACGTCGTGAAATCGCTGGATGAAGCCATGCTGTCGCTCGATGCGGCGCAGTCGGGCGTTGATGCCGCTTTGCGCGCCACGGAATACGATCCACAGCGTCTGGAGAAGGCGGAAGAGCGGCTGTTTGCGCTGCGCGCCGCGTCGCGCAAGCACAATGTGCCGGTCGATGATCTGGCGAAACTGCGCGATACGATGTCGGCGGATCTCGCCGATCTCGACGCCGGCGAGGAGCGCCTGCATGTCCTTGAAAAGCAGGCCGTGGCCGCGCGCGACGTCTATGACGCTGTGGCGGCAAATCTTTCGGAATTGCGCAAGACGGCGGCAATCGGCCTGCGCAACGCGGTGATGGCCGAATTGCCGGCGCTCAAGCTCGAACGGGCCGAATTCATCGTCGAGATGAGCACCGAGCCCGGCAATCGGCTGGAAGAAGGCATCGACCTGATCGAGTTCTGGGTGCGCACCAACCCCGGCACCAAGCCCGGCCCGATGATGAAGATCGCGTCGGGCGGCGAGCTTTCGCGCTTCCTGCTGGCGCTGAAGGTGGCGCTTGCCGATCGTGGCTCTGCGCCGACGCTGGTGTTCGACGAAATCGACACTGGTGTGGGCGGTGCGGTGGCTGATGCGATCGGGCAACGCCTGTCGCGGCTGGCCAATCGGGTTCAGGTTCTGTCGGTCACCCACGCGCCGCAGGTTGCCGCGCGCGCCGGCACGCATTTCCTGATCGCCAAGTCCGGCGGCAAGGAGCAGGTCTCGACCAGCATCGCCGAAATGGATCGCGGCTCGCGGCAGGAAGAGATCGCCCGTATGCTGGCCGGCGCCACGATCACCGATGAAGCGCGGGCCGCAGCCGAGCGTCTTTTGCGGGAAAACACGGCTGCCGCATCCTGAGGCCCTTCACGAACTGATTCCGGCGATGTCAGTAGGGCGCTGTTTCGGCACGATCTTTTGCTAAAAGCACTGCCGTCGTCGTATGTCATGAGATAGGGTAGCCGCCGCAATATCAGCCGGATTCTCAAACCATGTCAGTGACCGCCAAGCCCGTCGAGGATTTGACCGAAGCCGAAGCAGAGGCCGAGCTTGCCCGGCTCGCGGCAGAGGTCGCCTACCATGACGAGCGTTATCACGGGCATGACGAGCCGGAGATTTCCGATGCCGCCTACGATGCCCTGAAGCGGCGCAACGACGCGATCGAGAAGCTGTTTCCGCAGCTCATCCGCGCCGACAGTCCCTCGATTCGCGTGGGCGCGGCACCGCTTCCGACCTTTGCGTCGATTACCCATTCGCGGCCGATGCTGTCCCTCGACAACGCCTTTTCCGACGAAGACGTGCGCGATTTCGTCGGCTCTGTCTATCGTTTCCTCGGCCAGTTGCCGGACGGTTCGATCGCCTTCACCGCCGAGCCGAAGATCGACGGCCTTTCCATGTCTATCCGCTACGAACGGGGCCGGCTGGTCAATGCTGCGACCCGCGGCGACGGAACGACCGGCGAAAACGTCACTGAGAACATCAAGACCATCAAGGAAATCCCGAACCGGCTGCCGGCCGGCGCGCCCGATGTCGTCGAGGTGCGCGGCGAGGTCTATATGCGCAAGAGCGATTTTCTCGCGCTCAACGCGCAGATGGAAGCGGAGGGCAAGCAGACCTATGTGAACCCGCGCAACACGGCTGCTGGATCGCTGCGCCAGCTCGACGCCAAGGTGACGGCGAGCCGCAATCTGAAATTCTTCGCCTATGCCTGGGGGGAGATGTCCGAGATGCCCGCCGACACACAGATGGGCATGGTGGAAAAGTTCAGGGAATGGGGCTTTCCGGTCAATCCGCTGATGAAGCGGCTGACCTCGGTCGAGGAGATCATCGCCCATTATAACGAGATCGGTCTCCTGCGCCCGGATCTCGACTATGAGATCGATGGCGTCGTCTACAAGGTCGACCGTCTGGACCTGCAGGAGCGTCTCGGCTTTCGCTCGCGCTCGCCGCGCTGGGCGACGGCGCACAAATTCCCGGCCGAGCAGGCTTTCACCCATGTGGAGAAGATCGACATCCAGGTCGGCCGCACCGGCGCGTTGACGCCCGTCGCGCGGCTGACGCCGGTCACCGTCGGCGGTGTCGTCGTTACCAACGCGACGCTGCACAACGAGGACTACATCAGGGGTATCGGCAATTCCGGCGAGCGCATCCGCGAGGAGGAGCACGATATCCGCATCGGCGACACGGTGATCGTGCAGCGGGCCGGCGACGTCATCCCGCAGGTGCTCGACGTGATCATGGAAAAGCGCCCGAAGGACGCCGTGCCATACGAATTCCCGAAGAAGTGCCCGGTCTGCGGCAGCCACGCGGTGCGCGAGAAGAACGAAAAGACCGGCAAGCTGGACTCCGTTACCCGCTGCACCGGCGGTTTCGTCTGCCGTGCGCAGGCGGTCGAGCATCTGAAACATTTCGTCTCGCGCGCGGCCTACGATATCGAGGGCCTCGGCGCAAAGCAGATCGATTTCTTCTTCGAAAGCGAGGACGAGGCGCTGAAGGTGCGCACAGCGCCGGACATTTTCACGCTGAAGCAGCGGCAGGAAACGTCGCAACTCACCAAGCTCGAGAATATCGACGGCTTCGGCAAGGTGAGCGTCAAAAAGCTCTTCGACGCCATCGACGAGCGGCGAAGCATCGCCCTCAACCGCTTCATCTATGCGCTCGGCATCCGCCATATCGGCGAGACGAATGCAAAGCTGCTTGCGCGCGCTTACGGCACCTACGAAGCCTTCGAGGCGGCGATGAAGCAGGCTGCCGACCTCTCGGGGGATGCCTGGGAAGATCTCAACAACATCGAGGGCATCGGCGAGGTCGTGGCGCGCGCGCTCGTCGAATTCTTCAAGGAGCCGCGCAATGTCGAGGTGATCGACAGGCTCCTGAAGGAAGTGACGCCGCAGGCCATGGAAGCGCCGGTGGCGAGTTCCAGCCCCGTCGCCGGCAAGACGGTGGTGTTCACCGGCTCGCTCGAGAAGATGTCGCGCGACGAGGCCAAGGCGATGGCTGAAAAGCTGGGCGCCAAGGTTGCCGGCTCGGTGTCCAAGAAGACCGATCTGGTGGTTGCCGGCCCGGGTGCGGGTTCCAAGCTGAAGCTCGCCACCGAACTCGGCATCGAGGTTATCGATGAGGATGCATGGTTCGAAAGGGTAGGGCAGCGGCCTTAAAGCGCGTCGTGTCGATTGATTCCGGCCGACGGGAGCATCATTTTCCCTGATCGCTGGCTCAAGCGAATTCATATGACTTGCGGGTCGGAGCGACCTAAGTAGATTTTCTTTCCTAGGGAGTAGCCATGTCCAGCGAAGCCATTTCCGAGGGCGCGCGCGCGAGCGGGTTTTGGCGCGGTTTTCAAATGGGCCTTCCCGTTGTCGTGGCATCCGCGCCTTTCGGCCTTCTTTTCGGCGCGCTTGCTGCCGAGCAGGGCTTCAGCATTTTCGAAGCTGTCTTGATGAGCGTGACCGTCTATGCCGGCGCAAGCCAGATGGTCGGCATCGAGCTTTTCGGCCAGAATTTGTCGCCGGCGCTCATCGTCTTTTCGATCTTTGCCGTGAACTTCCGGCATGTGCTCTACTCGGCAGCGCTCGGGCGGCGCATTCGCCACTGGCCGTTCGTCGAGAAGGCGATCGGCTTCTTCTTTCTCACCGACCCGCAATATGCCGTTGCGGAAGCAAAGGGCGAACGTGGCGAAGAGGTTTCCTTCGCCTGGTATGTCGGCGTGGCTGCGCCGATCTATGTATGCTGGGTGGTGGAAGCAGCGCTGGGCGCGCAGTTCGGCAAGCTGATACCCGACACGCACGCATTCGGGCTCGATTTCCTGCTGCCGATCTATTTCCTCGGCCTGGTCATGGGCTTTCGCAAGCGGCCCTTGTGGCTGCCGATCGTCATTGCCAGCGCGATCGCCTCGATCGTTGCCTACAAGACGGTCGGGTCGCCCTGGCATGTCTCTATCGGCGCGGCTGCGGGCATCCTGCTTGCAGCGGTGATGCCGATCAAGAAATCCGATCAGTCCGAAACCTCCGAGCGGAGTGAAGTCCTGTGAGCACGACAGTCTGGATCATTCTTGCCGGTGCGGTGATGACCTATCTCACGCGTATCGGCGGCCACCTTGTTCTGTCGCGCTTCGAACGCGTCCATCCGCGCATCGAGGCCGGGTTGGATGCCGTGCCCGCTGCCGTGTTGACGACGCTGGTGGCGCCTGCCGCCATTTCGGCAGGACCGGCGGAACTGGCGGCCCTTCTGGTCGCAGGCATCGTTTCGCTGCGGAGCGGGCTGATGCCGATGTTTCTGGCGGGCGCTGCGGTTCTGATCCTGCTGCGCCATTTCATGGGCTGAAACTCTATTTGTCTTTGGACAACCGCGCCTATGAAATCGGCGCGGTCGCCTGTTCCAGCCATTTCAGCGTTTCGCCGTCCACCATCGGTCCGATCTCGGCCAGCACGCGGGCGTGATAGGTGTTCAGCCACACAAGCTCCTCGTGCGTCAGCAGGTCAGGCCTGACCAGCCGGCGGTCGATCGGCGCCAGCGTCAGCGTCTCGAATTCATGTACGGGCAGATCGCCACCTTCGACCGGTTTGGCGGCGGTCACGAGAATAAGATTCTCGATGCGGATGCCGTAGTGGCCTTCCTTGTAGTAGCCGGGCTCGTTGGACAGGATCATGCCTTCCAGAAACTTTTCCGCGCCGGTTCGGGAAATGCGCTGCGGGCCCTCATGGACGGCCAGATAGGAGCCGACGCCGTGGCCGGTGCCATGGGCGTAGTCAAGGCCGTGCTTCCACAGCGCCATGCGCGCGACCACGTCGATTTCCGAACCGCGCGTACCCACCGGAAAGCGCAATATCGAAATGCCGATCATGCCTTTCAGGACCAGGGTGAAGCGCTCGCGCATCTCGTCGGTCGGCTGGCCGATCGCCACGGTGCGGGTGATGTCGGTGGTGCCGTCCTGATATTGCGCACCTGAATCGAGCAGGAAAAGCTCGCCGTTGCCAAGCTTGCGGTTGGTCGCCTTCGAAACGCGGTAGTGCATGATAGCGCCGTTCGGACCGGCACCCGAAATCGTGTCGAAGGACACGTCGCGCAGCGGCGTCTGCGTTTGCTCGCCGACGGCCCGCCTGGCTTCCTCAAGCTGCGTCACGAGCTTGATCTCATCCATCGTGCCGGGTTTTTGCGCATCGAGCCAGCAGAGCAGCTTTGCCACCGCGGCACCGTCGCGGCGGTGCGCTGCGCGCGCGCCCTGCAATTCGGCCTGATTCTTGGTGGCACGGGGCAGGCGGGCGGGGTCTGCTTCGGAGACGACCGTGCCGCCATTCTCCTCGATCATCGCCCGGAGCTTTTCGGCGGCAAGGGCAGGGTCCAGCGCTACTTTCGCGCCGGATTTCGCAAGTTTTATGAGGTCGCCGGTGAGCGCGTCAGGCGCGCGAAGGTCGCAAAGCTGGGTCAGGTAGGCCTGCACCTTCCGCGGCAATTTACGCTTGTCGATGAACAGCCGGTGCTTGCCGTCGGCTGCCAGAATGGCGAAGCCCAGCGCCAGCGGCGTGTGCGGCACGTCATTGCCGCGAATGTTGAACGCCCAGGCAATCGACGACGGGTCGGTCAGCACGCAGTGGGTGGCGCCCTGTTTTGAAAGGGCTTCGGCGAGGCGCGCCAGCTTTTCCTTGGCCAGTTCGCCGGCAAATTCGATGGGGTGGATGTCGACCGGTGCTGCCGGCGGGGCAGGCTGGTCGGCCCATATCTCATCGATCGGATTGACGTCCAGCGCCACCAGCGTGGCGCCGTTCTTCTCGGCGGCTTTCTTGAGCGCCTGGACCTCGCCGATGGTGTGTAGCCACGGGTCAAAGCCTAGCCGCGCGCCCTTGCCGAGATTGTCCCTGATCCAGGAGGCGGGCGGATTGTCGATCAGGCTTTCGATGGTGAAGATGCCGAGATCGACCTGTTCGCGCACCTGCAACTGATAGCGGCCGTCGACGAAAATGAAGGCACGATCTTTGAGGATGAGCGCCACTCCGGCCGAGCCGCTGAAGCCGGTCAGCCAGCGCAGCCGTTCCGAACGCGCGGCGACATATTCGCCCTGATGTTCGTCGGCGCGGGGCACCAGAAAGCCGTCGAGGTCATGTGCGGCAAGCCATTCGCGCAATTTCGCCACGCGGGCCGGCGCGCTTGTCGGATCTCCGGCGGTCTCAAACGTCTGGAACATGACTTTCATGCCTTCCGGTGCTCGGTGCTTCGCGTCGCGCAAACCTATCCGGGTGGGTTGATGCTTGCAACGCGTCCGGCTTGATCCAAGCACCGCTGCGATGGTGCGCTGCACAATTCTCTTCGCATATGCAAAATCGTATGGGTGCAATGCAAAATACGCGCTGTTACTTCGCAGCGGTCAGCCCTATCTTGGTTGTCGGGAGGTTGATGTTTCAACCAGGGGAATATGATGGCCGGATTTTTCAAAGCTGCAATCAACGCCTTGATGGAAGCGCGCCAGCGCGAGGCTGCGCGCTATGTAAACGGCGTGCTTCTGTCGCTTGACGACGCCACGCTGAAGGCAAACGGCTTCACCCGTGAAGACCTGAAGAAGCGCGGCAGCTCTTACTCGTTCGTCTAATTCACCGCTTGAGGTGAAGCGTCACCCAGCCTTCCCGGGCGAGGGTGCGGACATGGCGAAAGTTCTGGCCGATATAGGCGGCCAGAACCGCGTTTCGCTGACGCTCCAGAATGCCTGAAAGCACGATCGAACCGCCCGGCACGAGGTGATGCGCCATCTGCGGTGCGAGCTTCATGAGCGGGCGAGCCAGGATATTGGCGACGATCAGGTCGAACGGGCCGCGCGCGGCGAAGATCGGATGGTGAAAGCCCGGGGCGGTGTAGGCTTCGACATAGGCCGAGACACCATTCAGCCGGGCATTGTCTGCCGCAACCTTCGTTGCGATCGGATCGATGTCGGTCGCCAGCACCGGGATATGCGCGAATTTCGCCAGACCGATGGCGAGAACCGCGCTGCCGGTGCCAAGGTCGAGTGCATTGCGCGGTCGTTCGCGCCGCGCCACGGTCTCCAGAACGTCGAGACAGCCGGAAGTGGTGCCGTGATGGCCGGTGCCGAAGGCAAGCCCCGCCTCGATCTCGATTGAGAGTTCGCCGGGCCGCTGCTTGTCGCGGTCATGCGCGCCATGGACGAAAAAGCGCCCCGCGCGAACCGGCTTCAACCCTTCCAGCGACAGCGCCACCCAGTCCGCATCCGGCAGAATTTCGCGCTCGATCGCCTTTTTCAGCGACAGGCCATCGAGCACCTGGCGCATGCGGCGCTCGGCTTCATCGATATCGCCATCGGCGTAGATCGACACTTCCTGAATGTCGCGCTCTTCGTCCTGTTCCAGCACGGCGAGCGGGAAGCCGTCTTCCTCGAACTCGGTTTCGAATGCGGCGAAGATGCGGTTGGCATCGGCGCGCCCGGCCGTCAGATGGAGGCGTGTCTGGGTCATGGTATTTCGCGATCAGGAACGAGGAAACGCCCTAAAGCGCGTCGCGATCTTTCAGGATTGCTTCTCGCGCTTTAGGTCTTTGAATTTACGCATGTCGTTATCGCAAAACCGCTGCACAGTTTTGCGCGACATGCTTTAGCTTTTGAACGTTTCAGCCCTTGCCGGCAAGCCGTTTCAGCTTGGCTACAGCCGTGTCGCCGCTTTCGCCATAGGCAATGGTGCCGAAGAAGTCGCCCTTGCCGTCGAGCAGCAGCACGGAAGCGGTGTGATCCATGGTGTAGTCGCTGCCTTCAAGCGGAACTTTCTTCGAATAGATGCCGAACGCCTTTGCCATCGCCGCAACCTTGTCCGGCTCGCCGGTGATGCCGGTGATGCGGTTCGAGACGTTGCTGACATAGGCGTTCATGACTTCAGGCGTGTCGCGCTCCGGATCGATGGAGATGAAGTAGACCTTGATGTCCTTGCCTTCGTCGCCGATCTTCTTCAGCCAGCCATCCATTTCGAACAGCGTTGTCGGGCAGACCTCGGGGCAGTGCGTGAAGCCGAAGAATAGGGCGGTCGGCTGGCCGCGAAATGCCGCCTCGGTAATCGGCTGTCCCGTCTGGTCGGTCAGTGTGAAGGGCGCGCCATAAGGCTCGCCGCCGTGGCGGGTCTGATACCAGTCGAAGGTGAGCCAGCCGATGCCGGCAGCCATCAGAACCAATATGCCGACGAGGATTGAACGCATCATGATGTGGAATTTCCGCCCGTAAACCTGAATCTATCGTCTTTTTATTCGACTGCGATCTTGCCTTGGCCGCGATCTAGAAGCACCAGGCAAGCCCGGCTTCCACCGTGGCCATGAAGATCGCTGCCCCGTTCTCCATCCACGCAGCAAAGGCCACGCCGGCCAGGGCGGCAAAAGCTGCCGTGCCGATGATGATCTTTGCGGTCGTTGCGACCGGAGCCGAAAGGCGCTGTCTCATTGCCGCTAACATAGTCTTAGTGGCGATCTCGAAAAAGAGGCCATGATGCCGCTGGCGGTGGGCGCAAGGGCCGGCACTTTCGGCCTTGGGCTTGCAAGCTGGCTTGCGCTGCCCCAATTGTTGCGAACGTAATTTTTCCTTGCAGGAGGTTTTCATGCGTCTGGCTTTGTACGGTGCTGTTGCTCTTCTTCTCAGTGCGGCCGCGCCCGCGTCCGCGCAGGAGGTCGGCAGGGTCGGTGTCGACTGGCTCGGCAACGACATCATCGTCGAGGCGGTGACGGATCCCGCAGTCGGGGGCGTGACCTGCCATATCTCCTATTTCGACCGTGGCGTGGTCGACCGGCTGCAAAAGGGCAACTGGTTCGAAAACCCCTCCGATTCCTCCATCTCCTGCCGCCAGACCGGGCCGATCACCATCGGCAAGATCGACATGAGCGAGGAGGGCGAGGAGGTGTTCAAGCAAGGCATCAGCCTGATCTGGAAGAAGCATGTGGTGAACCGCATCTACGACAAGAAGAACGATACGCTGATCTATCTCTCGCATTCCCGCCAGGTGCAGGACGGTTCGGCCAAGATGGCGGTCACCACCGTTCCGCTCTACGGCCAGAACGTCGTCTGGTCCGAGGGCAAGCCGCAGTAGGCGCTATCTGCCCGGCTTGCGGGGCAAAGCGCGGCGGCGTAAAGCGCCAGCTATGGATCCGAACCCCGCCCTTCGCTTCAAGGATGCCGAGCCACGCATTCATCCGACAGCCGAGCTGAAAAGCTGCAAGCTCGGCCGTTACGCCGCGATCGGCGAGCGCGTGATTTTGCGCGAGGTGACGGTCGGCGACTTTTCCTATTTCGAGCGCCACGCCGAGGCGATCTACACGACGATCGGCAAATTCTGCTCGATTGCCGCCAACACCCGCATCAATGCGCTGGAGCATCCGATCGAGCGTCTCACCACGCATAAGGTGAGCTACCGGCCGAACGAGTATTTCCGCTATCTCGGCGTGGATGGCGACTTCAAGGCGCGGCGGCAGGGCAAAGCCGTCACCATCGGTCATGACGTCTGGATCGGCCACGGCGCGGTCATCATGCCGGGCATCAGCATCGGCAACGGCGCGGTCATCGGCGCCAATGCGGTGGTGACGCGTGATGTCGGTGATTATGAAATCGTCACCGGCGTGCCGGCAAAGCCGCTGCGTCACCGTTTCTCGCCCGAGATTGCCGCGCGCATCGAAGCACTTGCCTGGTGGGACTGGCCGATCGGCCATCTCGCCGATGCCATCCCCGACATGCAGGCGATGCCGATAGAGGCGTTTCTCGATCGCTGGGAAGCGCGCAAACCCTGATTTTCCTAGGGTTTTCTCTGCATCAAGATGATCTGACGTGGCTTTCGGGCTGCAACGGTAACCATTTCCCTTAACGTAAAACATTAAAGTTAAAAAAGGGAAAACGGGTTGTATTAATGAAATACTGCAATTCAAGATTGCATGATTTGACTGCGTGTGAATAATCAAACTCGGAGAACAAGACGGGAAGCAGAGGGAAACACTGTTAGCAACAAAGGAGAGCACATCATGAAGGCGATCATCTATGCACTTACTGCTACTGTTGTTTCCTTCTCGGCTGTTTCGGCACATGCCGGCGGCTGGGGCTCCAACACCGGCAACTTCAGCCAGTCGAGCGGCCTCATCAATGTGTCGCCGTCGATCGGCCTCGGCAATATCGGCCTTGGCGTCAACCTGCTGAACGGCTCGCCGATCCTCAGCGGAAACAACATCCTCAGCGGCAACAGCACCGGCATCCTGAACGGGAACAGCACGGGCATCCTCACCGGCATCCTGAACGGCGTCGGCATCAACCTCCTGGGCGGCAACAGCAGCTACAAGCTGAAGAAGTAACCGCCAGCCACAATCATGAGCATGCATGCAAGGGCAGGAGGGAGTTGCGCCCCTCCTGCCTGAAAACCTGCTCATAAACTCTACTCCGGCCGCCATCTGCCGGCGTTTTCTGCGCTTCCGGTACTCACGTACCCAAACGTACGCTCCGTTCCGGTTCTCGAAAACACCACCATCTGACTCTCCGAAGCGACTTTCTGAACAGGTTTTACGCTGGGCGCGTCAGATCTTCGTCCGTATGCCGACGAAGGCATCGACAGTCTTCTTCTCGACGTCGATAACCGTCAGGAAGCGCTGCGTGTAGTCGACGCGGACGACGAGCGAAACCGCCTTGGTTGCCTGGAAGCTGGCTTCGCCATAAAGGCCGTGGGCGCGCTCCTTGTTTTCGTAGAGCAGGTTTTCCTTGAGTTCGGCGAAGGCGCCGGTGGCAAGCGTCAGCCGTTCGTTCATCAGAAACCGCGCTTCGATCTCGCCGCGCTGCAGCCATGACGCCAGCGGGTCGTCGCTGTCGACGGTCTCGAAGCGGCCGAAATAGGCGCCGCGCAGTTCGAAGCCATGCGGCAGCGGCTGAACGACGGCAACGCGCCACGTCGGGCGCATGCTTTGATAGATGTCATGCGCGCCGCGCAGCATCTGCACGCCGAGCGCGCCGGCGATGCTTGCGCCGGTCTGGCCTTTATAGCCGGCCTCCGCCTGCAGCGTGTATTCGGCGAGCGACAGGCCGACGGGCGGTGAACCGAGCTTTTCCACCGAGACGAACTGCGCCGAAGACGAAACGCCATAGGCCGCCGGTCCGACAGTGCGCATGAGCTTTGCACCGACCTGCGTGCGGTTCTTGTCGGGATCGAGTTTCGTGCGCGGCAGCACATCGTCCTGGAAACGCGACTCGCCAAGCAGTTCGTAGGCATTGGCCAGTTCGAGGATCAATGCCGTGCCGCCACCGAGATCGATGCCGGCCTGCCCCTGCGCGCCGAACACCTGCTTGGGCGCGCGCGTGCCGATGATGAAGGGGCCGATGGCAAAATCGTCGCCTTCGGTCGAAAGCCGGTAGGTGAGGGTGCCGCGCAGTTCCAGCGCCGGGCTTACGCGCCTGGTCACGTCGAGCAATAGTGCGCCGGCGCGGTCGTCTTCTATCTTCACCGTGTCGTAGCGCGTCGCCTGGATTTCGGCGCCGAATTTTACCGTCCCGTCGTCGATCTGCCATTCGTGCTGCAACGAGCCGCGGATCAGCGAATACCAGTCGGGAATGGCAAATTCGCTGTCGAGCGCGTTGCTGGTCCAGTGGCGCTCGACGCTGGTGACGATCTTGGGTGCAGGCGGGGCAGTTGGCTCAGCCGACGCAAGATCTGCTGCCACTGACGGCGTCGCCAGAAGAGCCAGCATGAGAGAGGCACATTGGACCCGCACGGCACGCTCCGGGTTCGGCTTCGAAAAACCCCTTCCGCCTGCGGGGGTGTCGAGGCGGAAGGGGCTGGAGTACCCCGCCGGGAAGCGGAGGGTACGGGCTCTTGCCCGCCCCGAAACATTTGCACGCATTCGGCAAACTTCGCGTTATGGTTGCATGCTATCTTTGGTTGCATCGAATTGCGTTACGGCCGGCCGCCTTGGCGAGTTGACGGCGCGGGAAGCGGGTGGGCATGGTGCCTGCGAATGGAGAGATGATTTGACCGACTGGCTTGAGATCCTGAAAGAGCAGACCGAGGCGGGCGCCCGCATGGGCAAGGAAGTGCCGAAAATGCTCTCCGACCCCGACATCAGCGCCGAACAAGTCGGCTCTTTGTTCCACGCGCTGGAGGAACAGGCCCAGTTCGTCGAGAAACTCACCAAGATCCTCGAAAAATACGGCTACGATTTCGACATCATCAAAGCGGCCGAGACGCTGGAAGAGCGCTACGTCGATCTCGCGGCGGAGGCGGCGGAGAAGCTGAGGGCGATGCGGGGGTAGGGCATCTCTCCTTCTCCCACAAGGGGAGAAGGTGGGGGCGCACCTCAAACCCCCGTCACAAACCCATCCAACACCCGTTTCTGTCCGGCCTTGTCGAAGTCAATCGTCAGCTTGTTGCCATCGACGACCGAGACATTGCCGTTGCCGAATTTCTGGTGGAACACGCGGTCGCCGACCTTGAAGGGCGAGGGGGTGTCGGAGACGGATTTGGCGACGAGTTCGCCTTCGATGGTGCGGCTTTTGACCGAGCCGCGGCCGGCGCCATAGCCTGAATCGGTCTCGCCATAGCCGATGCGCTCCACCGCGTGGCCGGAGCGCGAGCCCCAGTTGCGGTCGGTTGCGTCATTGCGGTTCGCCTGTGCGCGCTGCCAGCCTGGTGTGGCATAGGTGTTGGAGAATGAGCCGGAATCCTGGCCGACATTGTCGAAGCGCGACGCGCCATAGGGGTTCTGGCGACCGCCGCGCCCGCCGGCGAAGGAGCCGCCGCCGTAGCCGCCATAGCTGTTGCCGGCTTCGGCCACTTCGACATGGGCCTCGGGCAGTTCGTCGAGAAAGCGCGACGGGATAGTGGATTGCCACAGGCCGTGGATGCGACGGTTGGAAACGAACCAGATGTGCAGGTTCTTCTTGGCGCGGGTGACGCCGACGTAAGCCAGCCGGCGCTCTTCCTCCAGCCCGGAACGGCCGCCTTCGTCGAGCGAGCGCTGGTGCGGGAACAGGCCTTCCTCCCAGCCGGGGAGGAAGACGGTCTCGAATTCCAGCCCCTTGGCCGAATGCAGCGTCATGATGTTGACGGCGTCGAGGTTTTCGTTCTGCTCGCTGTCCATCACCAGCGCGACATGCTCGAGGAAGGAACGCAGCGACTCGTATTCCTCCATGGAGCGGATGAGCTCCTTGAGGTTTTCGAGCCGGCCCGGCGCTTCGGCCGAGCGGTCGTTCTTCCACATGTCGGTGTAGCCGGATTCCTCGAGGATCGTCTCGGCAAGCTCGGTGTGGGGCGTGTTGTCGAGCGCCTTCTGCCAGCGCTCGAAATTGGCGGCGACCTCGCGCAAGGCGGCGCGCGGCTTGGGCTTCAGCTCATCGCTTTCGGCGAGGTTTCCGGCCGCTTCCAGCATCGGAATGCGCAGCGCACGCGCCGTGTCGTGCACCTGTCTTATGGCCGCCTCGCCAAGCCCGCGCTTGGGCACATTGACGATGCGCTCGAAGGCGAGGTCGTCGGCCGGCTGGGCGACGACGCGGAAATAGGCCATGGCGTCGCGGATTTCCTGGCGCTCATAGAAGCGCGGGCCGCCGATGACGCGGTAGTTCAGGCCGAGCGTGACGAAACGGTCTTCGAATTCGCGCATCTGGAAGGAGGCGCGCACCAGGATGGCCATGTCGTTGAGCTTGTGGCCCTTGCGCTGGGCGGACTCGATCTCCTCGCCGACGGCGCGGGCTTCCTCCTCCGAATCCCAGGCGGCGTGGACATTGACCCGGGAGTCGTCGTCCTCGACCTTTTCGGTGAACAGCGTCTTGCCCAGCCGGCCCTCATTGTGGGCGATGAGGTGGGAGGCTGCACCGAGGATATGGGCGGTCGAGCGGTAGTTGCGCTCGAGGCGGATGACGGTGGCGCCGGGAAAATCCTTGTCGAAGCGCAGGATGTTGTCGACCTCGGCACCGCGCCAGCCATAGATCGACTGGTCGTCGTCGCCGACGCAGCAGACATTCTTCTGGCCCGGCGCGCCGGTTTCCTGCGCCAGCAGCCGCAGCCACATATATTGCGCGGTGTTGGTGTCCTGATACTCGTCGACGAGGATGTATTTGAAGCGCTTGTGATATTCCTTCAGCACATCCGGGTGCCCGCGGAAAATGCGGATCGGGTGGCAGAGCAGGTCGCCGAAATCGCAGGCGTTCAGCGTCTTCAGCCGGTCCTGATAGGCCTGATAGAGCTGGCGGCCCTTGCCGTTGGCGAAGGCGCGGGCGTCGCCCTCGGGAATTTCGGAGGGGCCGAGGCCCTTGTTCTTCCAGCCGTCGATCATCATGGCGAACTGGCGCGCCGGCCAGCGCTTGTCGTCCAGCCCCTCGGCCTGGATGAGCTGCTTGATCAGGCGGATGACATCGTCGGTGTCGAGAATGGTGAAATCCGAGCGCAGGCCGGCCAGCTCGGCATGGCGGCGCAGCATTTTCACGCCGATGGAGTGGAAGGTGCCGAGCCAGGGCATGCCTTCGACAGCCTCGCCGACCAGCAGGCCGACGCGCTGCTTCATTTCGCGCGCGGCCTTGTTGGTGAAGGTCACGGCGAGGATTTGGCTGGGGAAGGCGCGGCCGAGGCTGAGGATGTGGGCGATGCGGGTGGTCAGCACGCGCGTCTTGCCGGTACCGGCGCCAGCCAGAACCAGAACCGGGCCGTCGATGGTTTCCACCGCCAGCCGCTGCTCTTCGTTGAGGCCTTTCAGATAATCCGGGGCCGAACCCTGGCGGGCAGCCATGGCGCGCGCGGCAATGCCACCGCCTTGCGCCGGCGCGCGCGCAGGGGCGGCGCGAGGCGCGGGATCCTCGTCGAAGAAGGGCATGTCGTCTGGAAAGTCTGACATTTGCTCCGAATGTAGTGATTCGGGCCAGAAAGGCCAGAAGAAGCGCTAAAACAAAGCGCGAACAAGCCCGATCTGACGGTATCCGGCGCATAAGGCGTGTGTTTCGGCAGCTTGCGGCGGCGCAGGTGCTCCCATATCCGTCATTTGACAGTGTTTGCGGTTCGGCGGAAAACTGGCGCCTGACGACTCAACGCTTGGCCGTCGAGGGTTTGGCTTGCCTCGAACGGTCCCCGAAATCATAAGGGCAACGATCTTGGCAACGGTTATCACGGCGCTTGTCTTCCTCATTCTTGGGCTCTTCCTAGCCGGTGGCGGCGTGTGGCTCGCCACGGTCGGTGGCAGTCTCTATTACGTCATTGTGGGCATCGGCTTCCTGCTGACGGCGTGGCTGCTGTTCAAGCGTTCGGGGGCTGCGCTTTGGGTTTTCGCGCTGGTGCTGATCGGAACGCTCGCCTGGGCTATATGGGAAGTCGGTCTCGACTGGTGGCAGCTTGGCCCGCGAGGCGGTGTTGTCGTGCTTCTGGCGCTGTGGCTGCTGACGCCGTGGGTGCGGCGGCGCCTGACGGCTTCCGGCGGCGCAATACCGCTGGCGGCCGGCGTTCTTGCCGCACTGATTGCGGCAGGCGCGTCGATGACGGTCGATCCGCAGGACATTGCCGGCGAGTTGCCGACGGACAAGGTCGCCGCCACGCCGGATCTCGGCGGCGGCGACGTGCCGGCGGGCGAATGGCATTTCTATGGCCGCACGCAATATGGCCAGCGCTATTCGCCGCTCGACCAGATCACGCCTCAGAACGTCTCGACGCTGACGCCGGCATGGACCTTCCAGACCGGAGATGTGCGTACGTCGGCGGACGTGCCGGAAACGACCTATCAGGTGACGCCGCTGAAGATTGGCGACACGCTTTATATCTGCACCCCGCACAACTGGGCGATCGCCATCGACGCGGCGACCGGCAAGGAAAAGTGGCGCTTCGATCCCAAGATCGCCGAGGACAGCGACCGCCAGCACCAGACCTGCCGCGGCGTGTCCTACTACAATGACACCAAGGTTGCGGCCGGGCAGCCCTGTGCGCAGCGCGTCTACCTGCCGACCTCGGATGCACGCCTGATCGCACTCGATGCGGCCAATGGGCAGGTTTGCAGCGGCTTTGCCAATGGCGGCACGATCGATCTCTACGCCAACATGCCCTACAAGCAGCCGGGCTATTATTACTCGACTTCGGCGCCATTGATCGCCGGGGGCAAGATCATAGTCGGCGGTGCGGTCAACGATAACTATGCAGCTGACGAGCCGTCGGGCGTCATCCGCGCCTATGATGCCGACACCGGCGCGCTGGTGTGGAATTTCGATTCCGGCAACCCGGACAAGACGACGCCGATCGCTGCGGGCGAAACCTACACGGCGAACTCGCCCAACATGTGGTCCACGCCAAGTGCGGATGAGAAGCTCGGCCTGCTTTTCGTGCCGCTCGGCAACAAGACGCCGGACCAGCTCGGCATGGATCGCAGCGAGAATGTGGAAAAGTTCTCGTCATCGATCACCGCGCTCGATCTCAACACTGGGCAGATGCGCTGGGTGCGCCAGACCGTGCATCACGATCTGTGGGACATGGATATCCCGGCACAGCCAAGCCTGGTCGACATCAATACGGATAAGGGTGTGGTGCCTGCGCTCGTCGGCCCGACGAAGCAGGGCGACATCTATGTGCTCGATCGCCGCACGGGCGAGCCTGTGCTTTCCGTCACCGAGATGCCGGCGCCGGGCGGTGCGATCGAAGGCGACCACGCATCGCCGACGCAGCCTGTGTCTGCCCTGACCTTCATGCCGCCGCCGCTGACCGGCAAGGACATGTGGGGCATCACCATGTTCGACCAGCTTGTCTGCCGCATAAAGCTGACGCAACTTCGCTACGAGGGTCGCTACACGCCGCCGTCGCTGCAGGGCTCGCTGATCTACCCCGGCAATTTCGGCACGTTCAACTGGGGCGGCGTCGCCGTCGACCCGGTGCGGCAGGTGATGTTCGGCATGCCGACCTATCTGGCATTCACGTCAAAGCTTATCCCACGCGCCGACGTGCCGCCGCCGGATGGTTCGAAGGGTAGCGAGCAGGGCCTGAACCGCAATGAGGGATTGCCCTATGCGGTGGTGATGGGGCCGTTCCTGTCGCCGCTCGGCATTCCCTGCCAGTCGCCGCCCTGGGGTTATGTCGCCGGCGCTGATCTCAGAACCGGCAAGATCGCCTACAAGCACCGCAACGGCACGGTCTACGACATGACGCCGCTGCCGCTGCCCCTCAAGGTCGGCGTGCCGGGCATTGGCGGGCCGATGATCACCGCCGGCGGCGTCGCCTTCCTGGGCGCTGCGGTCGATGACTATTTCCGGGCCTATGATGTGACGACAGGCCGGCAGCTTTGGGAGGCGCGGCTCCCGGCCGGCGGCCAGTCGACGCCGATGACCTATACTGTGGCCGATGGACGGCAATTCGTGGTGATCGTTGCCGGCGGTCACGGCTCGGTCGGCACCAAGCCGGGCGATTACGTGATGGCCTACACGCTGCCGAAATAGAGCGCAGGAAAGCTTGAAGAGAGCGGGAGAGGAAAGCTTCTCCCGCTCTCGGCTATACCGAGGCCTCGCAATCGCGACCGGCTTTCTGTCCTATTGTTCCTTCCTACACGCAAAAAAGCCGCACTCGGCGCGGTCAATTGCGGGCATCAAGGCGCGGATAACAGCGCTTGAAAGACAGGGGGACAGCACGATGAAAGTCTCTTACGACGACGTCAGGCGCATGAAGACGGCGAGACTGGTCATGATCGACGGGCACAGGGTGCGCGTTGATCAGCGGGCCATCAAGGTCTGGAGAAAGAACCCCGACGCGGTTTTCAACGCCGTTCTGGATTCCCACACAAGGGAATATCGGATGTCGGGCCACGAGACCTTGCGGTCAGGCGACTAGGATAGGGGATGCGAGGGTTGCTCGCACCCGACCGTAACCCCCGTCTTTTCCGAGATAATCTATTCTTCAGTCGGCGCTCTTCGGGAACGTCGGCAGTTTGGCGATGTCGTCGGCATCATGCTGGACGATCAGCGTTGCCTTCAGCGTCTTTGCGATGTGACGCAACCGATCCATGGAAGCAAGCGATTCGGCCCTGTCGGTGTTGAATGGCGGGACGTTTTCGGTCTCCAGCTGTTTCTCGAAATGGGCGACGTCTCCGCTGAGCAGAACCGGCCCGGTATTTGCCAACTTTACCAGCAAGCCGTAGCTGCCTGGCGTGTGGCCGGGCATGGAAAGCATGGTCACCGTGCCGTCTCCAAAGACATCCTTGTCGCCGGTAACGGTTTCCACCTTCGATCCTCCCTTCAGCCATGGAGCGAGCAGGTCCGGCTCCAGTCCGAAGGGGGCGGGGTCCGCGGTGAAGGCTTTGAAGTCGGCTGCGCCGATCAGCAGTCTGGCTTTCGGAAAATCGGCGGCCTGGCCGACATGGTCGAAGTGGTAATGGCTTATGCCGACGGTCGATATCTTCTCCGGCTGAACTCCGATCTTTTCAAGCTGTGCCGGGATCGTCTGAGCCAGCGTTGGGTTCATCGCCGCATCGCCGAGTGGCGCGTTGAGAAGGGCGGCGGGAAGGCCGGTGTCCCAGAGCATGTAGTCGCCGTCGTGCCGGATGAGGTAGCAGCTATCGGTAAGCGTCCTGCTTTCGCCCTGATAATCATAGGCATCCGAGAAGACGCTCAGATCCTTGACCTTTATCGTGCCGCAGTCGAGCCGCCACAACTGAACCTCGGCGGCCTGCGCCATGGCTGTTGCGGCAAACGATGCCACGGTCGAGATGAGAAATAATTTGAGCTTCATGTCCGTCTCCTGAGGGTAGGCAGGCCGGCAGGCATGTGCCGGCGCCGTCTCCGTAATGGGCGAAAGTGACATGCGGGATGTGTCTGAAGTGCTCAGGGCTGTGCCCGAAACGCTCATTTGATGGTGGCGGCGGCTTTGCCGGTGTAATAGATTGCCGCGATGAGTTCGAACGAAAATCATGACCACGACGGCTTGCGCCGGCAGTTGCTGCAGCGGTTGCGGCCGCTGGCACTCGACCCGGATCGGCCGCACAAGACGTCGGGCATGCATGTCCATGCCGACCAGCTCTTCAGCTATTGCTGCTTCGACATGGAGCGCCTGGCGCTGGTGACCACTGCCGAGCCTTTGATCGGCATAGTGCTCAGCGGGGAAAAGGAATTCTGGATCGGCGGCATGGGCCAGCGCTTTGGCGCGGGCGAGGTGTTCGTGCTGCCGGCGGGGCTGGAATGCGACGTCGTCAACATTCCCGGCGAGCGCAGCGGCCTCTACGAGTCGCTGCTGGTCGAAGTGCCGCGGACGATGCCGAAGCCGGCTAAGGTTCGGCATCGGCATGTTTCCGTCACGTCAGGCCTAGACATGCGCGTGCGCCTGACCGGCGAACTGGTCGATGCTGTTGCCCACGCGGCAATTGCCCTGCGGGCCTCCGCGCATGCCGAGAGCCTGGCCACGCACCGGCTCGGCGAAGTGCTGCTGTTGTTGCGCGACGAGCCGGCGGCGCAATGCCTGTTCGACACATCGCTTGCCGACCGGATCGGCTGGCTGGTTCTTGGTGAGCCGGCACGCCAATGGACGGCGGCCGACATCGGCCGCGAAATCGGGCTCGGTGCATCGACCTTGCGGCGGCGGCTGGCCGAAGACGGAACATCGTTGCGAAAGGTGCTGGCCTCGAGCCGAATGCAACTTGCCCATGAATTGCTGACAAGGGGCGAGGGCAATGTCACCGAGGCCGCCGAGGCAGCCGGTTACGCCTCCCGCTCGCACTTCGTGCGGCGCTTTCAGAGCGTCTATGGCGCTTCCCCAAGCGAGCACCGTGTCAGAAGGGCTTAGGCCTCGCCCAGCCTCCTTATTCCGTTTTCTCGTTGCTGCGCCTGTCCAGTTGCAGTGGAAAGCGTATTTTCAAGCCGGCTAAACGGGTAGCGCCACAGCTTTCCCGCTGATAAGGGTGCCTTCTGAAGGGGCGGGATTTCCTGCCTGCATCGCGACCTCGGCATTTTTGATGCCTGGCGCAATCATGGAAAGAAAACCGGAGCACGGCACGCGATGATGGGATGGTTCCGCAAGCTTCTCCCGCGCGAGGATCGTTTCTTCGATCTGTTCGCAAGGCATTCCGAAACGCTGGTTCTCGGCGCGAAGGCGCTTGAGCGGCTTTTGGCCGGCGACGACATCGAGGCGCGCGGCAAGGAGATCATCGCGCTGGAAGATCGCGCCGACGCCATCACCGGCGAGGTGCTTCTGGCTGTGCGGAAGAGCTTCATAACGCCGTTCGACCGCGGCGACATCAAGGATCTCATCCAGTCCATGGACGACGCCATCGACATGATGCGCAAGACGGTGAAGACCGTGACGCTGTTCGAGCAGCGCGAGTTCGAGCCGTTGATGCAGCAGATGGGCACGCTTGGCGTGGAAGCCGCAAACCTCATTGCGCAGGCCATTCCGCTGCTCGACCGCGTCAACGCCAACGCCACCCGTCTCAACGAGCTGACCGAACAGGTGGTGCGCGTCGAGGAGCAATCGGACGAGTTGCACGACCGCGGCCTCAAGGAGCTTTTCAAGCGATATGGCCGCTCCGATCCGATGGCCTACATGATCGGCAGCGAGATCTATTCCGAGCTGGAAAAGGTGGTCGACCGCTTCGAGGATGTTGCCAATGAGATCAGCGGCATCGTCATCGAGAACGTCTAGGAAAATCGATGGACGCCACACTCGCGTTTCCGCTGCTGGTCGGTCTGATCGGCGTCGCCCTGTTCTTCGACTTCCTCAACGGGCTTCATGACGCCGCGAATTCCATCGCGACCATCGTCTCGACGCGCGTGCTGCGGCCGCAATATGCGGTGTTGTGGGCGGCGTTCTTCAACTTCATCGCCTTCCTGTTCTTCGGGCTGCATGTCGCCGAGACGCTTGGCACCGGCATTATCAGCGCCGATGTCGTCGATCCGCGCGTGGTGTTCTCCGCACTCATGGGCGCAATCGCCTGGAACCTGCTGACATGGGCCTTCGGTATTCCGTCCAGCAGCTCGCACGCGCTTGTCGGCGGGCTGGTCGGGGCAGGGGTGGCGAAGGCCGGCGGCGGCGCGATCGTCTGGTCGGGCCTGGCGAAGACGACGGCTGCAATCGTTCTTTCGCCGGCGACAGGCTTCATCCTGGCGCTGATGCTGGTGCTGGCGGTGTCATGGATTTTCGTGCGCAGCACGCCTTTCGCGGTCGATCGCACCTTCCGCATCATGCAGTTCATCTCCGCCTCGCTCTATTCGCTCGGCCATGGCGGCAACGATGCGCAAAAGACCATGGGCATCATCGCCGTGCTGCTCTATTCGCAGGGTATGCTCGGGCCGGACTTTTACGTGCCCTTCTGGGTGGTGATTTCCTGTCAGCTCGTGCTGGCGCTGGGCACGCTGTTCGGCGGCTGGCGCATCGTCCACACGATGGGATCGAAGATCACGCGCCTCAATCCGATGCAGGGTTTCTGTGCCGAAACCGGGGGCGCGATCACGCTGTTTGCCGCGACCTGGCTCGGCATTCCGGTTTCGACCACGCACACCATCACCGGCGCGATCATCGGCGTCGGCGCTGCGCGCCGGGTGTCTGCGGTGCGGTGGGGCATCGCCGGCAATATCGTCGTTGCGTGGATCATCACCATCCCGATCACGGCGGCGATTTCGGCGCTCTGCTACGTGGCCACCGGGCTTTTTGTGTAACCCTGCCGGGGCTGCGCGGTTCTTGACGCCTGCTGCGGGCTTGAATAGCTTCCCTGTAGGCCGGATGCGGCCGGCAGCCCGCGCTCCGCAACGAGCATGGCGAACGCATCCCGAGATATCTGTCACCTGATCCCACGGACGGTGAGAGCGTCAGCAATGCGGGCACTGATGAGCTTCCTCACCGTTTCGGAAGGATCGGAAGACCATGCGAACTTTTCACGATGCCAAGGCGATGGCCAAGGCCATGCGCGAAACCCTTGCCGCCAGGGGCCTGGCGATTTCCCACAGCGAAGCCCTGGAGATCATTGCCCGCCAGTTCGGCCTCGACAACTGGAACATCCTGTCAGCGAAGATCGAGGCGGAGGAGGGCGAGAGCCGGCCGGCGACGAACGGCATCGCCTTCGAACAGGCCGTGCCGATCGTGCGTATCTTCGATGTTGCCAAGGCGCACGAGTTCTATCTCGATTTCCTCGGCTTCAAGGTCGATTGGGAACACCGCTTCGGCGAGAATTTTCCGCTCTACGAGCAGGTCTCGCGGGCAGGGCTGCGGCTGCATCTCTCAGAACACTCCGGCGATGCGACGCCGGGCGGTAACATGGTCGTCTACATGAAGGGCGTGGAGGCCTTCCAGAAGGAACTGAGCGGCAAGCACTATCGCTACCTGAAGCCGGGGCTGGAAAAGGAAGAATGGGGCCTGGAAATGCAGGTCACCGACCCGTTCAACAACCGCATCCGTTTCATGGAGAGCAAGGACGCCGCCTGATCGCTGCCTATCCCGGACGATAAGACAGCCCGTCGGTTAAGGCGGGCTGCCTGTCTGATCAAAGCCCGAAATGCCCCTTCAGGCCGGGGACGGACTCGACAATCTCATTGACGACGTCCGGTCCGGCTGCCGTCTTGGCCTGCTGGATCAAGGTCGTGCCGGCCTGCCTGATCTGCGTGGCATCGAGGCCGGTGGAGCGAAGCTGCGAGATGCCGTTGATCAGCGCACCGGCCTTTTCACCCAGTGCGCCGCCCAGCGCAGAGGTCAGCGAGCCGAACAGTCCACCGCCGGACCCGCCGGCGGGTTGCACTGCCATCACGTCATATTGCCGGGCAAGATCCAGCGAGCCGGGAATGCTGCCGAAAAGCTCGGCGACGCGCGTGCCCTCGGCCTCATGCTCGAGGACGGACAGGATGGTGCCGACGGCCTTTTCCGTCGTGGGCTCGTCCAGACCGGCCTTGGACGAGACTGTGGTGAGGATTTCCTGGATGTTCACAAGCGCCTCCCTATCCCTGTGCCTTCAGGCGCGTGTTGCAGGAACTCCAGAATTGAGGCCATTGCGTACCGGCTGGCAAGGTGCCCGAGGATTTTTGGCTCTGCCACTGCGTCGAGCATTCGTGAATGCGCTGGCGGAACGCGACTTCGCCGGGGGTAAGCGCCTTGCCGTTGGCGTTTGTCATCGGCATGGCCGATTGCATACTCGTAGCGGCTGTTGCCTGGGCCGGTTCGGGCGGAACATTGGATGCGTCCGATTTGTCGTTCTTGATGCTGTCTGCGCAGGCCGTCAGGAATTGCGGCCATTTCTGCCCTTTCAGGGTGTTGGCGGATTTGGCCGCCTGATATTGCGTGCTGCAGATTTGCTGCGTCGTCTGATGCCCGGCAGCGGCAAGCGCGACCGTCTTGGCCGCCGGTGCCATGGCGGTGGTCTGCTTCATCATCGTTTTGGGTTGAGCTGCCATCGCGGCCGTCGCCGCCACTGGTGCCGCGGCCGCGCCATTGTTCATGGTGGCGCTGCAATCGGACAGATACTGCGGCCATTTCTTGCCGTTCAGCGTACCGGCGGTCTTGGCCGCCTGATACTGGGTGGCGCAAGCCTTGGTGGTGGATTGTGCAGCAGTGGCATTCGCGGCGAAACCCTGAGAGGGCAGGGCCAGCAATGCCGTGCCGACAAATGCCAGGGCACTCGTGGATATCAGACTGGGAAAGCTCATCGTCGTGTCCTCCTTGCGGACATAGCTTCGCCTGCGGAGCGGGTGTCCGTTCCGACATAAGAGGCGTTGTGGGAGGCTTCGGAATGCGCCAGTGGATCGCCGGATTGGCGAAGACGCTGCGGAAGGCGAGGCCAGCACGGCCAAGCTTCTCCCAAATTGTGGCAGGATGTACGGGGTCGGCCTACATCACCAAAATTTAATAATCCGGTAAGTTTTGGCAGCCGCCCTATCGAGCGGTGGCAGGCCTTTGCCGCCTTGCCGACAAGGCAAATCCGTCGCGGATGTTGAAGCCCATCAAAGTGAGGTTGATCAATCCCGCAGCGAGTTCGATTGCCTGTACCGTCACGAAGCCGGTGCCGAAGTCACCGGCTGCTGCCTTGGCGTTGAGGAACAGCGCCGACGGCAGCAACACCAAAAGGCCGTTGAGCGCGATGAATGGCATGCGCTTCTTCTTGGCCGTAACCATCGGCAGTCGCATGCCCTTGCCGAGGTGAAAGCCGCTGGCGCCGGTCGCCGCGAGCGCCGGCACAAGCACGAGCATGGCCCAGACGATCGCCTGCTTGACGGCGGCGATGGCGACGGGCGTGCCGAAAAGCTCGCTGATTGCGGTAGAGAGCCAGAAGCTGGCGATCAGGACGAAGGCGAGGATGCCGGCGACTGCATGCAAGCGGTGGAGCGGCAGGGGTTTCCTCCATAAGCATAGTATGCTATTTAATATTGCATAGCATGCTGTTTAAAGCAAGCTCCGCTATAACTTCGAGGGATTGGGGAAGGGCGGAGTTGCGAGTACGGCCGGCATCGAGGCGTTCACGCCCACTTCACCGATGCGTTACTGGACCTGCCCGACTCGCCCCTTATCTTGCCTTTCATCAATTCAATCGATGCAGGGGAGAGAGTCATGACCAAGCCGGCCATCACGCAGGCGATGATCGACGCCTATGACGAATATACGCATCTGACATTGGATCGACGCAGCTTCATGGAGAAGCTGACCAGGCTTGCCGGTTCGGGGGCGGCTGCCGCTGCCATTGCGCCAATGCTTGCCGCCAACTCGGCGCAAGCCGCCGTGATTCCCGAAAACGATGAGCGGCTGAAGGCCGAGGACATCACCTATCCCGGCTCGAAGGGCGACATGAGGGGCTATCTCGTGCGGCCGGCCGCGCAAAGCGGCAAGCTTGGCACGGTCATCGTCATCCACGAGAACCGTGGCCTAAACGCGCATATCCAGGATGTGGCGCGCCGTGTTGCGCTCGAAGGCTTTGTCGCGCTGGCGCCGGATTTCCTGTCGCCGCTCGGCGGCACGCCGACCGATGAGGAGAAGGCCCGTGAAATGTTCGGCCAGCTTTCCGCCGAACAGACCATCGGCGATGGCGTGGCAACGGTGGCGTTCCTGAAAAAGCATGAAGAGGGCAACGGCAAGACCGGCGCTGTCGGCTTCTGCTGGGGCGGTGGTGCGGTCAACGATCTGGCGGTCAATGCGCCCGATCTCGACGCCGGCGTCGCTTATTACGGGCGCCAGCCGAAGGCCGAGGACGTCGCCAAGATAAAAGCGCCGCTGCTGCTTCAATATGCGGGGCAGGACGAGCGCATCAATGCCGGCATCGAAGCTTATGAAAAGGCGCTCAAGGCGGACGGCAAGGAATACACCGTCTATGTCTATGACGGCGTGCAGCACGCCTTCAACAATGACACCTCGGAAGCCCGCTACAACAAGGAAGCGGCGGACCTCGCCTGGGGCCGGACCATCGCCTTCTTCAAGCAGAAGCTGGCTTAGCAGTCGAAGCTGCAGCGGGGCTCCGTCAGTTGGATGGAGCCCAGTTCAGCGCGAAGTTCGGCGAGAGCGTAAAGCCGACCGGCAGGCTCGAAACCGGCGGCGGCGTGTGCACGCCTTCCTGCAGATAGCGAAGTGCCGCCATCAATCCGTTCAGCGTATAGGGTTTGGCGATGACGCCGATGGCGCCGGCGAAATTTTCCGGAATGCGCTTGGGATTGGCCGTCATGAAGACGACCATCGACTGTTCCGTGTCCCCGATATACTGGGCGACATCGACGCCGGTAGGGCCATCGTTGAGGTGAACGTCGACGAAGGCGATGTCTGCATCCACCTCGTCGACCAGCCTGCGTGCTTCATCGAACGAGGTCGCCCATCCGACCACGCTGTGGCCGGCGTCTTCAACGAGCATCTCCAGCTCCATTGCCAGCAGCGCTTCGTCTTCCACGATCAGGACTTTAAGCGGATCAGTCATGTTCCATCCTTTTGAAGTGTTGGTTCGGCAGGCATCTTTATGACCACCCGCGTTCCCGGCCCTGCGTCGAGCCATTCGATATCGGCGTGAAGCTGGCGGGCAAGCGACTTGATAAGCCGCATGCCGAACGAGCCGTCGCCATTGGCTCCTGCCATGCCGATGCCGTCGTCCGAAACCTCGATGCGAAAATGCCCATCGCGCCGGTTCACCTTGACGCCCAGGTTGCCGGGTGCTGCTCCGTTCGTGCGGCCGTTGAACGCGTGCTTGAGCGAATTGGTCACCAGCTCGTTCACCATCAGCGCGATCGGCGCAGCCTTTTCCGCAGGGACAACGACCGGTTCGAGATCGAGTTCCGGGGAAAGTTTGCGGCCCGAAGCGGCGACAAGGTCGGTCACCAGGTCGCGGGCGAAATCGGATACGTCGAAAGTGGTAACGTCCTCCGACTGGTAAAGGCGGCGGTGAACCGTGCTCAGCGCCTCGATGCGTTCCAGCATCGATCTCAGCGACGCCCTGATCCCCTCGTCGGGAATTGCGCGGCTCTGCATGACGATCAGCGACGAAATCATCTGCAGATTGTTCTTCACGCGATGATCCACCTCGTGAAGCAGCGACTTCTGGGCCTCGAGCGCTGCTTCGAGTTCCTTGGTGCGTTCCTTCACCGCCAGCTCGAAACGTTCCTTGTCCGCCTGCACCTGATACTCGGCCTGCTTGCGGTCGGTGACATCCAGCTGCGAGGCGAAAAAGAACTGCAACTCGCCTTTCTCGTTGGAAACCGGGCTGATGTAGAGCGCGTTCCAGAAAGTGGTGCCGTCCTTTCGGTAGTTCAGAAGGTCGATGCTTATATTCGTCCTGTCGCGGATCGCATCGCGAACTTTCGATATGGCTTCCTGGTCGGTGCGCGGTCCTTGCAGAAACCTGCAATTGCGGCCCACGACCTCCTCGCGGCTGTAGCCGCTCAGGCGCAGGAAAGCGTCGTTGACGAAAACGATAGGGTTGTCCGCTTGGCGCGGGTCGGTGATGATCATCGACATGCGCGTTGCGCGGATGGCGGCTGCGAACGGGTCGCCTTTGCCGTGTTCGGCATGGAGGTCGTCCGTCATGTGCCATGCTTCGGGCGATTCTTTTGCCGTTTTCCAATCCATTTATCTAAAGCTCCACGTCTTTCGAATGGCTCCACAACGGCCCCAGGGCCGAAATGGTTCAATCGAGAGCGAAGAAACGTGCGCTTGGGCTGCTTGCGAGGCGGTCACAAAAGCTGCGGACGGATCGTGAAAACGAAGTCGGCGCGCATGCTGCCGGAGCTGACGCAGCGCCTCATTTGGTTAATGCAAGCTCAGGAAATCACGGGCAAAAATCTTGCCGGGGAAGCGTTGCGCAGGGTGCCATCCAGGCGCTTGGCCAGCCGCTTGGCGCAGCTTGCCGTGGGGATGGATGGAAAGAAGAGAATCAGTACCTTCCTGGCCGGCGCTTGTGTCTTGCAGTCCTGATGATCTCGCGAGCGTAGATCATCTTCATCGGGATAGGTAAATGAAGACGTTCGATGCGGTAAAGCTCGTTGTTTATTGTCTTCAGCGCGCGCCAGAAGTCATAATCACTTATCGTGTTATCGGATGCGAGGCGGCTCGACATCTGAGCAACATCTATCTTCATGCCAATCTCCCGAACGGCGCCGCCCGTCACCATTCCGATCGTGAGTCGTTCCAGCATCGATTTTCACCCAGTGGCGGGCTGGATCAACCCGCCGCAACAGATCAAACTGTGCAAAAACCCTTAAGGTTAATGCTTCATTCACCATTAAAATTTTAACGACTTCCGCAAAACCCTTGCCCGGCAATCGCCGTGCGACGCTTTATGAGCGTGGTCTCACCACGCCCCCATCATTCGACCAGGGAAGGGAAGTTTCAATTCGGCCTTCGGGAGAGGTCACACGGCCTTTCGTTTGATGCCGATAGACCGTCCGGCACGCTCCGGCACCGGCAATCCGCCATGGGCGGCACGCATGGCATCCACCTTGGCCATGATATCTTCGGGGAAGGCGGCAACCTTCGGGCCCGACATGTCGATGTGCAGCGACAGTGTTTCCGACGTTGCGGCAAGCCAGCCGTCGACATGGTGGATTTCCTGATAGGCGCGGATGCGCTTCTCGTCATGGTCGATGAGCTGGAAGGTGACCGTCACCTTGTCGGCAAGGTGCAGTTCGCGGACATAGCAGAGGTGGACCTCGGCCGTGTAGATCGTCAGCTTGCGGTCGCGCGCATAATCCGGCCCCATGCCCATGATTTCAAAGGCCTCGTCGGAGCAGCGGTCGAAGAGGACGTTGTAATAGGCCATGTTGAGGTGGCCATTGTAGTCGATCCAGTCTTTCTCGACCTCCATGATGCTCGAGATGAAGGGGGCCGGAATGGTCATTGACAGCGTCCTCATTTGGCGGTTTGCACGGTACCCACTCTTAAATGCTACACGAGGGCCGCTCATGGTCCAATTGCGGAGGATTTCATGGCTCTTAGCGACGCTGCAAAGGTCGAACGCAACGAGACCGGCATCGCGACGGTGCTAGGCATACTCAAGCAGCGCTTCGGCGAGCGGTTCCAGACCGGCCAGTCGCTTCGCGAGCAGCATGGGCACACCACCACCTACATCCCGAATCAGGCGCCGGACGGCGTCGTCTTCCCCGAATCGACGGCGGAAGTGCAGGAAATCGTGCGCGCCTGCGCCGAGCATCGCGTGCCGGTCATCGCCTTCGGCACGGGCACGTCGCTGGAAGGCCACGTCAACGCGCCGGGCGGCGGCATTTCGCTGGATACGTCGCGGATGAACCGGGTGCTTGCGGTCAATGCCGAGGATCTCGACGTCACCATCGAGCCGGGGATCACACGCGAGGACCTGAACGCCTATCTGCGCGACACCGGCCTGTTCTTCCCGATCGATCCCGGCGCCAACGCCAGCCTTGGCGGCATGGCGGCTACGCGCGCTTCCGGCACCAATGCCGTGCGCTACGGCACGATGCGCGAAAACGTTCTGGCTCTGACGGCGGTGATGGCCGACGGGCGTGCGATCACCACGGCAAAGCGCGCCAAGAAAAGCTCGGCCGGCTACGACCTGACGCGGCTTCTGGTCGGTTCGGAAGGCACGCTCGGCATTATCACCTCCCTGACGCTCAAGCTGCAGGGCATTCCGCAGGCGATTTCGGGCGGCGTCTGTCCGTTCCCAACGGTGGAAGCAGCCTGCCAGGCAACGATCGCGACGATCCAGATGGGCATTCCGGTGGCACGCATCGAACTGGTCAACGCGCTGCAGATGCGGGCGCTGAAGAACTATTCCAATCTCGACTATGCCGAGACCCCGTGCCTGTTCGTCGAATTCCACGGCAGCGAGGCCGGCGTGGCCGAGCAGGCCGAAACGTTTGGCGAGATCGCCACCGAATATGGCGGCGGGCCTTTCCAGTGGACTGCGGTTGCCGAAGAGCGCGCCAAGCTGTGGAAGGCGCGGCACGACGCTTATTGGGCCTCGCTCACCCTGCGGCCGGGTTCCAAGGCGCTTTCGACAGATGTTTGCGTGCCGATCTCGCGGCTTGCCGAATGCATCGCCGAAACCGAGGCCGATATCGCAGAATCCGGGCTGATCGCACCCATTGTCGGCCATGTCGGCGACGGCAATTTCCATGTTCTGGTGCTGATGGACGTGAATGATCCGGCCGAAATCGAGCGGGCGGAAAAGTTCGTCGGCCGGCTCAACATGCGCGCGATCGGCATGGATGGCACCTGCACCGGCGAGCATGGCATCGGCCAGGGCAAGATGGGCTTTCTGGAGCGCGAACTCGGCGATGCTGTGGATTTCATGCGCACGATCAAGGCCGCACTCGACCCGCAGAACATCCTCAATCCGGGGAAGGTGCTGCCTGCGGCGCATTAGAATTGCCGCGCAATTCCGTCGGCCTTGACCCTGCCACCCTTTGGTCGGAGACTCCTCGGCTGTTGCAGCCGGAGGAGAATTCATCATGGCGATTTCGCGCAAGGAAGAAGCCCGCGCACTCAGCGCTGACGAGCATGAGCTGGTGGAAAAGTCGCACCATCCTGCCGTGCAGGAATTGTCCGACACCGAACTTGCCGGTCTGGTCAAACTCTTGCGCGAACGGCGCGACAAGGCGCAGACCGAAGCTCGCCGCCGCCGCCGTGAAATTCGCGGCAAGGGTGCGCCCAAAGGGGCGGCGCCCTCAAAGGCCGATGCTGGTTCGCAACTGAAACTCGCCGTTCTGGCAATGACGATGCGCCGGCTCAACGGCGAGGTCGAGCGCCGCCGGCGTCTGGCGACTGATTTGTCTCAGGTCACTAATGCCCGCAGAGCTTTGGAGATGAAGCAGGCGGCCAAGGATAAAGGTAAGGACTTCAACACCCGCCATGCCCACAAGGGCATGCGCGCGGTGGCAAACGAGCGTGCGCAGAATCTGGTTCGGCCGATGGAGCTTGGCCGGCAGCGGCAGGCGGCAAAGGTGGCGCAGGCGAAGCGCGACGCACGCTGATTTTTATCGTCACCCGCGATTATCGCGGGTGACTCAAAGGCGCTATGAGGCGGTGGTCAGCGAGGCCAGTACGAAGCCGCCCCATGCCATGAGGGCGATGCCGGCGAGTTTGCCGATCCAGTGACCGGCAGGCGCCAGTTTCTCGACCAGCACGAACAGGGCGATCGCGGCGATCCAGGCGAAATTCATCACGCCGCCGACGAAGAGGAGCAGCATCAGCATCCAGCAGCAGCCGACGCAGAAGACGCCGTGGCGAACACCCATCGCGAAAGCGCCGCTCCTGCCGTCATGCCAATAGGCCAGCACGAAGGATAATGGCGAGCGGCAATTGCGCAGGCAGGCCTGCTTGAGCGGTGTCCATTGATAGATGCCGGCGGCGACCAGAAGCGCACCGGCGAGCGCGATGCTGGTCGTTTCCATCATCGGTGACAGCACGCTGGCCTTGTCCAAGGCATATTGAAGCGCCACCGCCGCAACGCTGAAGCCAAGCCAGACTGTCAGGTAGCCGAGCCCGAAAAGGCTCGTCGAACCGACGGCTGTATTGCCGGAGCTGCGCTTCCTGGCGATCGAGTCGTAGAAGAGAAGCATGGGGACCGCGCTGGGCAGCATCATCGCTGCCATCATCGCCGACCACATGGCGATGGTGAGCGCGGCATAGCCGACCGTCCAGTCGGGAGCCGCCATCGGCATCGCCATGCCTTCCATCGCCGGCATGGGCATTTCCACGCCGAAAAGAAGGTAGCCCCAGGAGATCAGGACGACCCCGAGGACAATGGCAATGACGACTTCCCGGTCATGCCGGTGGAGATTCACCAACAACGTCATGGCTCATCACCGGTTTGGTCAGTCAGGTTCGAACCGCACGCTTTCGGCGCGGTTCGTCGTGTCGGCGTCAGGCGGCAACGCCCATCGGCGTATGCACCACATGCGCAAGCGAGCTGTGCATGCCCTTCGTCTCGAATTTTATCGCGGCCAGGCTGCGAATGTTGGACGAGGCGATCTCTGCCATCCGGTGTTCGAAGCCCTCCGGCATGACGACCTGAACGCGGTGAGGCTCACCCGTCACCGGGTTCTTGATTGGCTCCACGTCCGTCTCGAGCACGCCGGGGATGACCATCCGCGCGGTGCGGGCGTCGCGGTCGAAGCTGAATTCGAACGAAGCCAGGATCGGGTCGTGGAAAGTGGTGACGATCAGGCTGACAATGTGAAACAGCGTTCCTTCCGCCGAATCCTGGCCCGACAGGATGGCTCCCAATGCGTCGCGTTGCTCAGGGCTTGCCCGCTCGTCGAGAATAGGTTGGGCCTGGCCGTTGCCCTCGTGAAGCGCGCCGGGGAAATGAACGGTCACGCAGAAATTCAGGCCGTCGAGCTTCACGTCCTTGTAGTGACCCTTGGTGATGTGCATTGCCACGAGGCCTTCGCAGTAGCCTTGCGTTGGCTTCGCGTTGAAGTCGCAGGGGCAGCCAAAGGCGCAACTGCAGTTCTTGATCCACTCGCCTTCCAGTCTCCAATCAGCCAATGCCATAGTTTCCTCCATGGATTGTCCGGAGTGCTGCAAAGTCTGCAGCAGGCAGGATCGCTCATTGTATCACGCCCCACCGCTCGTCAAAATTACATATGAGAGGAGTTGGCCTAGTTCGTATGGAGGTGGCTGTGCACGCAAGCCGGTCAGGATCGGCATCTATCGAAGCGCAATCAGGCAGTTAATTCCAATTGCCATTTTATCAACACGCCGATGCGGGTACAGTGAGTCTCGATTGGGGCGGTTTGCTGAAGTGAGATGCTGGCGCGGCTTTTTGTAATCATCGGTGGAATGATCGTACTGGCGCTGACCGCGGCGCTGGTGGTTCCGTATTTCATCGACTGGACGGGCTATCGCGCCGATTTTGAGCGCGAGGCAAGCGCCATCCTCGGCCGCAAGGTCACGGTGCAGGGGTCGGCCACGGCGCGGCTGCTGCCGTTCCCGTCCGTGACGTTCTCCGATGTCGCCGTCGGCGGCGGCAATGGCGGCCAGCCGGCGATGACGGTCGAGAATTTCTCCATGGATGCCGAACTCGCGCCTTTCATGCGCGGCGAGCTGCTTATCTTCGACATGCGCATCGTGCGCCCCAAGGCGACGATCGATGTCGCGCAAGACGGCACGGTGGACTGGGCCATGCGCCCATCCTCGCCCTTCGATCCGCGGCGCATCGCCCTCGAGAAGCTGACCGTTACCGACGGGCAGATCACCATCCGTCACGAGGCGGGCGGTCGCGACCACGTCCTGTCGGAGATCAACTCCGAAATTTCCGCCAAATCGCTGGCCGGGCCATGGCGGGCGAATGGCACCTTGCGTGTCGACGGCATGAAGTCGACCCTGGCCGTATCGACCGGCACCGCCGACGAGAACGGCCAGATGCGGCTGAGGGTGAAGGTTGATCCGGAAGCCTACCCACTGATGATCGAGGCGGACGGCAATGCGCGCATCGAAAATGGCGCCGCACTCTACGCCGGACAGTTCAAGATCATCGGCAATGACCGACCTGCCGAAAAACTGCGCGGGAGCGATGGCGAGACGGTCAAGGCCGAGGCGTTGAAGCCTGAACCGGGCAACCGCGTGAATGGCGAATTCTCGCTCGACCACAAAAAACTTTCCATCGATAATTTCCGCTTCGAGACCGGCCCGCTGGACAATCCCTACACGGCAGACGGCACTGCCTTCGTCGAGCTTGGCGAAGCGCCGCGCTTTTCCATCGAGGCCAAGGGCGCGCAGGTGCGTTTCGACGAGGCGATTGCCGGCAGCGAGACGAGCACAGGGCTGACGCTGGCCAACCGCATCGCGGCGCTGGAAAAGGCGCTTGCCAGCCTGCCCAAGCCGACCATTCCCGGCAGCGTCGAGGTCGACCTGCCGGCGGTGGTGGCGGGAGACACGACGGTGCGCGATGTGCGGCTTTCGGCCGAACCGGCCGATGGCGGCTGGACGGTAAAATCGCTTGCCGCGACGCTTCCCGGCCGCACCACATTGGAAGCGGACGGGTTCCTGCGCACCGACAATGATTTCGGGTTTACGGGGTCACTGCTGCTGGCCGTGGCGCAACCGTCGGGCTTTGCGGCCTGGGTGTCGTCGGATGTCGATGAGGCGATCAGGCGTTTGCCGGCGGCTGGCTTCAAGGCCAGCATCGACATGACCGAGCAGCGCCAGACCTTCAAGAACCTCGAACTCATACTGGGCAATGCGAAGTTTTCGGGCGAAATCGACAGCCAGCAACCGGCGGATGTCCGCCCCTCGATGCTACTGAAGCTCAACGGCGAAGCGCTGGATGTCGACGGGCTTTCAGCCTTTGCCTCGCTGTTCGTCAGCGACAAGGGCGCCAATCGCTTCGCCGACCGCGATCTCGACTTCCAGATCAAGGCCGGGCCGGTCTCGGCGGGCGGTTTGACCGCCGATACGATCGATACGGCACTTCGCCTGCGCAATGGGCTGCTGGAGATCGACAGGCTGTCGATAGGCGGGCTGGAGGGTGCCTCGCTAAGCGCGACCGGCACGATCAAGGACTTTCCGCAGAGCCCGACCGGCAAGCTCGATGCATCGGTCGTTGCCGTCGATCTCGCGCCCTTGGTGAAGCTTGCGGCCGAACGCTATCCGAACAGCGCCATCCTCAAAGGGCTGAACGAGCGGGCCATCGACTATCCGAACCTGCTGCAGGACGCGCAGATCGACTTCCTGGCCGATGCCGCTGCCAATGATGACGGCACGACCAACCTCTCATTGAGCGCAAAGGGCAATGCCGGCGGATCGGCGGTTTCGGCCAGCCTTTCGGGCAAGGGCAAGCCCGACGCGTTGAGCGAAGCCCCGCTGGAGCTGACGTTTTCGGCGCGCAATGACGACGCCACGACGCTGCTTGCGCTGATCGGCCTGCCGGCACTGCCGCTCGGCGTCACCGGAGGCGGCGAACTGGCACTGTCGGCCAAGGGCGCGGTCGCGAGCGGATTGGAGACGGCTTTCGCTCTGACCGGCGAGGGGTTTTCGGCAAAATTCGATGGCACGGCGGGTCTTGGCGAGCAGGGGCCGACCGCGAAGGGCAAGATCAGCGTTGAGGCCGCCGACATCGAGCCCTGGCTCATGACCACAGCCGTGCATCTGCCCGGTTTGGGCATGGGCACACCGCTGGCCCTTGCTGCCGACGGTGATTATGAAAACGGCCTGCTGGTTCTCGACAATCTTGACGGCACGGTCAACGAAGGCGCGGTTTCGGGCGGCATCAATGTCGAGATCAAGGACGGCCTGCCTTACCTGACCGGCGCGCTGGCGCTGGACGAGATGAGCCTCGATCCGGCGGTTGCCATGGTGCTCGGCGAACAGGCCGTCGCACCGGCGGAAAGCGGCTGGTCGTCGGTGCCGTTCCAGCAGAAGGTGGCTGCGCCCTTTGCGGCCGATCTCGATATTTCGGCGGCGACGGTTTCGATCGGCTCGGCGACCAACGCCTATGATGCGACGATGGCGCTGAAACTCGACGGGGAGGGGCTTCGCCTCTCCGACATCAAGGCAAAGCTGTTCGGCGGGGCCTTTTCCGGCCTGCTGGAGCTGAAGAACGACGGCGGAAGCGGCTTGGTCTCCGGGCAGGCGAAGCTTGAGGGGGCCGACCTTGCCACCGCTCTTCCCGGGACAGGCCTGACCGGCAGAACCGATTTTTCGACCGCGCTTACGGCCAGCGGCAAATCGGTCGGCGGCCTTGTTGCGGCACTTTCCGGTTCCGGCACGGCGACCCTGAACGGCGTGGTCATTCCAGCGATCAACCCGAATGCACTCGGCCCGCTTCTGGCCAAGGCCGATGCTGTGGGGCGCGACATCGACGCGGCGAGGACGGGCCAATTCGCACCTGAGATCGTCAATGCCGGCGCGCTGTCGGCCGGCAACGCCGATATCGCCTTCACCGTTGCCGGCGGCGTGCTGCGCGCCCCGCCGGTCAGTTTCGCGACGCCGTCCGTGACGGTGACAAGCGACCTGCGCGCCGACCTCAACGCCGATACGGTCGCCGCCGACGGCACGATCGCCTATGTGCCGGGCGACGAGGCGCTTGTCGGCTCCGAGCCTAGCCTGCGCTTCAATCTTTCGGGCTCGCCTGCCGCGCCTGAGCGGACGCTCGACAGCGACCCGCTGGCGCAGTTCCTGACGCAGCGCGCGCTGGAACGCGAGCAGGCGCGGGTTGAGGCGATGCAGGCGGCGGTGCTGGAAAAGCAGCGCCTGCGCCGCGAGGTCCGCTACTACGCCGCCCTGCAGCAGGAGCGCGATCGCGCCGCCGAAGAACTTCGGCGCAAGCAGGAAGAAGAGGCGCGGGCCAAGGCCGAGGAAGAAGCACGGCTGGCGGCGGAAGCCAAGGCGCGCGAGGAAGCGGCTGCCGCGGCAAAGGCGCTGGAAGAGGCCGCCGCGCAAGCCAAGGCCAACGAGCAAGCCAAGCAGGCGGCCGACGAAGCCGCGCTCAAATTGCAGGAGGCGGCAAGGCAATCGGCCCGGGAGGCCGAACAGGCTGCCGAGGCGGAAAGGGCACGGCAGGAGGCAGAGAAGAAAGTGCAACAGCAGCCGGCTCCCGAGATCCAGCGCGCGCCATTGCCGCGGGCTCCATCTGAAGGCTCGACGGGTTCTACGCAGAATTTCGAGCAGTCGATCCGCGATTTCCTGAACACGTTGGACAATAAGCCTGAGTAGGCTTCGCTTTCGCGATGACATGGTCAAAAAATCTGGTGGCGATGTCGGCATCGTAAAAGTCCGTTCGTCCTTGGATCGAACCAGACATCAACGGAGAGAACCAATGACCGCCAAAACCGACGCCACCCCGGCCAACGACCGCGAACTGGTGCTGACGCGCCTGATCGATGCGCCGCGCGAGAAGGTGTTCAAGGCCTGGACCGACGCCGAACTGCTCAAGCAATGGTTTGCGCCGCTGCCCTGGACGACGCCAATCGTCGAGGTCGATGTCCGGCCGGGCGGCTCCAGCATGTTCGTCATGCGCGACCCGGACGGCAACGATTATCCGAACAAGGGCGTCTATCTCGAAGTCGTCGAGAACGAGAAGCTGGTGTTCACCGACGCTTTCACCGAGGCATGGCAGCCTTCGGAAAAGCCCTTCTTCACCGGCGTCCTGACCTTCGAGGACGAGGGCGGCAAGACACGCTACACCGCCCGCGCCCGTCATTGGACGAAAGAAGACCGCGATGCCCACGAGAAGATGGGTTTTCATGAGGGCTGGGGCCAGTGCACCGACCAGCTCGAGGCGCTGCTGAAGAAGATTTGACCTGCAGAGGGCACCCCCACCCCTAACCCCTCCCCACAAGGGGGAGGGGGATCTTTCAGCTCCTGTGCCACACGAAACCGTTATGACTGGCACCTTGTGTGAATGCCATCAGGTCTCCCTCCCCCTTGTGGGGAGGGGTTAGGGGTGGGGGTGCTTCATATGCGATTGCCCTGACGGGCTAGGGGTATGCCCTACGACAATCTCGACAGCAGAAGCATCAGCTCGCTTTGGCGATGCGTGTCGGTCTTGGCGAAGATCGACTTCAGGCGATGACGGGCGGTTTCGCGCACGATGCCCAGTGCATCGGCTGCCTCGAAGAGGGAGGCACCGCTTTCAAGTTCCTTGCAGAGTTTGACCTCTGCCGGCGTCAGGCCGAAGCCGGCGGCCAGATGATCGAGCTTCGGTTTGCCCCGGTCTTCCGGGTCGGTGAGAAGAAGAACGGCCTGCGCCGTCGATGACATCGTTCTTACGAGGCTGGGCAGGGAGGCTGCTTCAACGACGATCGGGTGCCGATCCGGCCTTGTGATATAGACCGGCAACGCTTCCGGGCTTTCGGCGTTTGAAAGCCTGCGGCTGGTCGCCGATGCGATCAGCACCTGCAGGGCATTGTTGCTGCGCGGGTGATAGGCACACAGATAGCCTTTTCGTACGAAGAGAGCCTCGGTGTTTCGTTCCAGCAGCGCTTCCGCCTTGGCGTTCATCTGGCCGACCTGCCTGTTGGGGCCGATGAGAACGGCGGCCTGCCCGGTTCGGTCGAAGGCTTCCAGGCTGGAGCGGCTGCGCGAAAGGCCGAACTGGGACGATAGCTTCACCATCCGTCTCAAGTGCGGACTCAAGGTGGAGAGAAATCCCGCTTCTTCCTTCGTGAAAAAGCCTTCCTTTTCGGCCCTCAGGATCGGCAGGCACCATGGAGCGCCGTCAACCATGAAGCCCACGGCCGCGTATCCCGGAAGCCCCCATTTGAGATACAGGTCGTTATAGTCTGGAAGTTTCCTGCGCTCGTCGTCAGTCGCAAGATCGTGCTCGATGATTACCTTTTGTTTCGACAGCAGCGGCCAGCCTCTCATGGCCCGGTAGTCATTTTCGTACCACTGACCGCCCACATATTCCTCAAGCAGCCGGTTGTTCCGGGTCGACGAGGGAATCCTGATCAAATCCTGATTGAAGTCCTTCGGGTAGAACATGGCGGCGGTCGCGCCCAGCGACGAGGCCAGCTCGTCCAGCGCCTCAGGCCAAAGCTCAGGCGTGGCGACGGCGGCATAACACGCGTCTATCGCACGCTCTTGCTGCTCGGAAAACACGCTTAGCCCCGCTCAGATTGCCCTTGCGAATGGTGCCTGCCGGGATGATGTCTGTCAATCAGGGATAGAAATAGCTGCGAGCGTGTCTATGCGTTCAATCAGGGCTTGCCGGGGAGGCCATAGCCCGAAACCGGCCTCGTCTCGGTCCGGTTGTCGAATCCTGCAATCAGCGGGCGTGCCCTGGCGATCGCGGCCTGGACGGCGGCCAAGGACAGCGATGCCTTGTGGCTGGTTTCGTTGTCCCACACTTCGGTGATCCAGATTGCGTTATCGTCGGCCGGGTCGGTTGCGATGACATAGCTCAGGCAGCCGGGCATCGCATCGCTGCTTTCCGTCATGATGGAAATCAGCTCGTCGCGTTTTCCGGGCTGCGCGATCATGCGGCCGATCAATCCGTACATGGCTCGTCCTCCTCGGTTTTTCGTCCGCTGCTTGGCCCATTCCAGCACATGAAGCCTGAGCGCCGATGACAGGTTAGCTTCGCGGGGGCGGGTTTCGTCCACTTCGGCGACAAGGGCGGCGAGTGCGATGCCACGCTCCGTGGCGATCGCCAGCAGGTCGTCATAGAAAGGTTTTTCGAGCGAATAGCTGGTGCGGTGACCGCGAATGGTCACCGAGCGCTTCTCGACAAGGCTCACGTTCCGCCGTTCCCGTCCGGCCGCTCGCGCTTATGACCGTCGATGAAGCGCACTGCCTTTTCGGTAGACTTGTTGGCCGCTGTCTTCTCGGCCTTGGTGCGGCCATGCAGCACGCGGTTCTGTTCAGCCGCGCGTTCCTTCTCGGTACGCGCCTTCTGCTTGCGGACCTGGCGAAGATTCACGAGTTCCGCCATTTTGAACCTGCGGCGTTATTTCTTGCGGAAGGCGTCGAGCGAAACGACCTCGGCGCCCTTGCCAGGCGCGGAATCGGCGTCGGCGGGCTCGGCGACTTCCTTTTCCTTGTCCTTCTTCTTTCCCTCGCCTTTGGTCGAAGCGGCAGGCTGAAGCCGGGCAGGGGCCTTTTTCTCGACCGGAGCAGGCTCTTCCTCGGCGATTTCGGCCAGGCCGTCGGTCTTGACGTCGAACTCAAGTTCGAAATTGACGGACGGATCGTAGAAGCCGCGCACGGCGGAGAAGGGAATCTCCAGCTTTTCCGGCACGTCGGAGAAGGACAGGCCGATTTCGAAGCCGGAATCGGTGACCTTGAGATCCCAATACTGGAACTGCACCACGATCGTCATCTGTTCCGGATAGCGTTCGCGCAGGCGGCTTGAGATGCGAACGCCCGGCGCGCCGGTCAGGAAAGTGATGAAAAAGTGGTGGCTGCCCGGCAGACCGGTGCGCGCGACTTCCGCCAGGACCTTGCGCATGACGCCGCGCAATGCCTCCTGGGCGAGAATATCATAGCGGATGTGGTCTTCGGCCATGTGCAAATGCAGTTCCGGTGAATCGACTGCATAGCTGTAATCAAGCTTGCGGCTGTCGTAAACCGCATATAGCGCGATGATCTATCTGGGCCAGCCGATGTTGCAGCTGTGCAATCTATGCTGAAACGTGTATCGGCGCGGGCGTTTCTACCCGTGGACGATAAGCACGCAGGAAAGTCCGCACCGCATTGGTGGCGGCGCTGCGAATCTGCTCGTCGGTTGCGATCTCGCCGAACATGGCCTGCAGCTGCAGATCGGCGCTGATAAGGGCGAGAAACTGGCGGGCTGCGACATCGGGGTCGTCAATCTCGAGATGGCCGGAATAAGCGAGCCGCGCGAAGCGGGCGGCAAGAGCCGACCAGGTTTTCAACGGGCCTTCGTCGCGCCAGCCGGCGAACAGTTCGGGATTGCGCTCGCCCTCGCTCTCGATCAGCTTGCGCAGGAATTTTCCGTCCTTGCTGCAGATGCAGTTCTGGTTCAGCCGCACGGCAAAGGCGATCAGCTCGGCTTCCAGATCCTTGGGCTGGTCGGGGAAGGTCGCGAGTGTCGCGAAAAGTCCTGCATTGGACCGGTCGGTGATGTCCTTCACCACAGCAAGCAGCAGATTTTCCTTGTCGCCATGGTGATTATAGACCGTCTGGCGCGACACGCCCGCTTCCGCCGCGATCAGGTCGATATTGGCACCCGCAAAGCCCTCCCGGCAAAAAACACGCGCAGCAGCTTCCAATATGGATGTCCGCTTGGCGGAGTGGCCGCGCGCAGCGGGGAAATGGGGAAACGGGTTCTCTTTCATTGAAAAAAGAATATAGGTGCGGTTGACGAATTAGACAAGCGTGTCTAAATTTCTGGACAGATACCGCTAACGTCGTTCCGTGGGAGGAGTGGCGGCGTAACTGGCGGGATGAGACGGCGTCGGATCGTCCGATGCCTACACTCCGAAAGCAGCAAGCAGATGACACCCAAATTCCTCCGCCTCGCGGTCGTGCTCGGACTTTTGTCAGCGATCGGCCCCTTCGCGATCGACATGTATCTTCCCGCGCTGCCTTCCATCGGCGCGGATCTGAACGCCGGCACCAGTGCGGTGCAGATGAGCCTGCTGATCTTCTTTCTCTCCATGGGCTTCGGCCAGCTCATCGTCGGCCCGATATCCGACATGGTCGGCCGTAAGCTGCCGCTCTATGGCGGTCTGGTACTGTTCATAATTGGCGGCGTCGGCTCGGCGCTGGCTCCCAGCATAGAATGGCTGATCGCCTTCCGCTTTGTGCAGGGCCTCGGTGCCAGCGCTGGCATGGCAGTGCCGCGCGCCATCGTGCGCGATCTCTACACCGGCACCGAAGCCGCCAAGCTGATGTCGCTGCTGATGCTGGTGTTTTCGGTGTCGCCGATCCTGGCACCGCTGACCGGCAGCCTCGTCATCGAAAGCCTTGGCTGGCGCGCCGTGTTCTGGACTGTGACAGGGGCCGCGGTGCTGGCGATGGTGCTTTTGGCAACCTCGCTCACGGAAACCCGGCCGGCAGAAGACCGCGCCGGCAGTTCCTTCGGTACGGCGCTTTCCGCCTATCGCTTCCTGATGGGTGAGCGCAACTTCCTTGGGCTGACCGCCATTGCCGGTTTCGCGATATCGAGCTTCTTCGTCTATCTGTCGAGCTCGTCCTTCATCCTGATCGATCATTACGGCCTGTCCCCGTCGGTCTACAGCCTGTTCTTCTCGATCAACGCGGTGGCCTTCATCGGCATGTCGCAGCTGACGGGAATGCTGTCGGAGCGGTTCGGGCTGCGGCGCGTGGTGCGTGTCGCGGTGACCGGCTATGCCACGACCATGGTGATACTGCTGGCGATCATGTCGACCGGCGTCGACCGGCTCGATGTGATGGCGGCGCTGCTGTTCGTCGGTTATGGCTTCGTCGGGCTTGTCATCCCGAGCACCTCGGTGCTGGCCATGGAAGAGCATGGCACGATCGCCGGCACTGCCTCGGCGCTGATGGGCACGCTTCACTTCGCCATCGGTGCTGCCGCCATGGGCGTGGCCGGCCTGTTCTTCGACGGCACGCCTCTGCCGATGGTTTTCGGCATTGCCATCTGCGCGGTGATAGCGCTCGGCCTGACCCAGTTGACGCTTGGCCGTGGCCGGCAAGCTGCGGAAGCGCCGGCGGAATAGTTCGACCACCATAAGCAAAGGAAAAGGCCGGGTTGTTCCCGGCCTTTTTCGGATCACGGGGGCGAGAGCCAGCGTCCACTCCATCGACTTTTGCCGCGATGTGCGGCAAATGCGTTACCTACAGTCAGCGCCTACCGTCGTGAACTGGCTGCCGGAGCAGGAAAATGCCATCGACCGAACTGCTGATCGCTTTCTTCGTGACCACGGCGATCTTCGCCTACATACCCGGTCCGGCAATGCTCTATGCCGCGGCGCAGACATTGGCACGCGGCCGATGGGCGGGCCTGATGGCTGCTTTCGGCATCCACCTTGGCGGCTACATCCACGTCATCGCTGCCGCCGCGGGGCTGTCCGTTCTCTTTCACGCCGTCCCGATGCTCTATATGGCAGTCAAATTCGCCGGCGCGGCCTATCTGGCCTGGCTCGGCATATCGCTGTTCCGCTCCAAGGCGCAAGGCGAGGCCGCAATGCCCGGCGTTGAGCCGAAATCCGGCCGGCGCGCCTTTATGGAGAGCATTGCCGTCGAGGTTCTCAATCCCAAGACAGCGCTCTTCTTCCTGGCGTTCCTGCCGCAGTTCATCGATGCTTCAGCCGCATTCCCCATCTGGGTGCAGTTCATTCTTCTCGGCACGATCGTCAATCTGATGTTTTCGTCGGCTGACGTCATGTGCGTGCTTTTGGCGGGCGCGGCGATCACGCGGCTAAGGCGCTCGAGCAGTGCGCAGCGCCTCATGCAGCGCGCGGGCGGGGCGTTGCTCGTCGGACTTGGCGCACATCTCGCCCTGCAAAGAGGCTGAGGCTTTGGGCCTGCGATTGCCTGGCGAGCCGTTGCTGGTCAAAATCCAGCTTCGGCGAGCACGAAGCTTAGCCGCTCCTGAACAGGCGCCGGCGGCACGGTGATCAGTTCGTAGCCATGGTCGGTATAAGTCTCGACCATCGCCTCATAGGTTCGCCGCGCCTCGTCCAGGTCCTGCTTGCGCTCCGCATCCTGATGGAAAATCTCTGCCCAGGGCGGGAGAATAAAAACCTTGCGGTTGTAGCGAAAGACCTCCGCCGCCTTCTCGATATGGGCCGGAACCGGCAGTCCGGTGAGCCGGAGGTAGCCGATGACGTCCGGCACGCCGCGATCGAAGAAGACCGGGCCGGTTTCCTGTATGGCGATGGCATGCGAGCGCATTTCCCAGGACAGCATCAGTTCGGCGAAAAGGGCAGGATCGTTCCACGGCAGGGCGGGGCCGGAAACCGCCATCTGGTCCTGGATGATGCCGCGTCCGGCCTCGACGGAAGAGGGATAGCCGGCGGTGCGCAGCGCCTCGATGAGCGTCGTCTTGCCGGAGCCGGGTCCGCCGGTGAGGATGAAAAAGCGGTCGCAATCTGTCTGCATGTTGAGAACTCTCATTTGCAAAGGAGAATTGCCCGCGCAGCGTGGCGATGCAAAGCGCGGGAGCGCATGCGACGACGAGCCGGGCAGGCGAGGGGATATTTGAAAGGGGGAGAAGTGGAGGCTTCTGTTGCCAGGTGCCTCCGGACCCCGCCTAGAAGTGCGAACCTCTAGGGCTTAATTTGAAGCTATCGCACTGCTTACGCAGCGAGACGTGCTTCCGCATAGTTGTCGTTTGCAACTACAAGTTTAGCCCGATAACGGTGGTACAATGCCGGGCAAAAGTACGATCTTTACACCTTCGTCGATCCTATTTCGCCCCCAGCAAAAACCGCTCCTTATGCAAGCAGCGGCTTTTGGTGGAGGCGCCGGGTACCGCCCCCGGGTCCGAACGGCTTATTGCATCGCCTGTTTATCACCATAGTCAGTCAAGCTGACGGACCGAATATAGGGAGGGATCGCGTCAAAGGGAAGGCCGCATTCGCCGGAATCCACTTACATTCAAAGTGCATGACGAGGGGGCAAAGTGCTTGACAGGACGGCGTGTTGAACCGAAGCTTTTCAACGGTGAGGAAAGTGCCGGAAACGCAAGGTTGTGATTCTGCGACCTCATCGAGCGAAGTCCTGTTGTTCGACGAGGGGAATATTTCATGGCCGATTACCTTGCAGACGTGAAGAAGTATGATGCCGGCGCCGATGCCGCCGTGGTCGAGAAGATCGTGAAGCATCTGGGCATTGCGCTTCGCAACCGCGATTCGTCGCTGGTGTCGTGCACCGACCCCAAGGAACTGGACCGCGTCAAGGCGAACTGGATCGCCAAGAAGCTCGGCATCACCGACGACGCCAAGGCAAGTGCTGCCGTCGAGAAAGTCTGTAAGGCAATGTCCGGCGACAACACCAAGAGCCGCGTGACCTTCTATTATCTGGCCGCCAAGGATCTCGGAAAGCTCGGCTCTCTCTGAGGCCGAAGCTTCCTTCTTCTCCCCGTTCACGGGGAGAAGATGCCGGCAGGCAGATGAGGGGCAGCGCCTAGCTGCGAAGCTCGCGATATCCCATCGAAACAGCTTTGCTTTTCCTTTGAGGGATTTTTGCTGCATAAGCAAAAATGCTTATCGCTTTTGCGTTCTCGCATAACCGGGCTTGCGCTATGATCGGGAAAAGCCCCGAATCGATGCGGAAGCGATGCGCCAGTATCTCGATCTCCTGAAACATGTTCTCGAAACCGGCGTGGACCGTGGCGATCGCACCGGCACCGGCACGCGTTCGGTGTTCGGCTACCAGATGCGGTTCGACCTGGCGAAGGGCTTTCCCGTCACCACGACGAAGAAGCTTCATCTGAAGTCGATCATCCACGAGCTTCTGTGGTTTCTGGCCGGCGACACGAATATCAAGTACCTGAAAGACAACGGCGTCTCGATCTGGGACGAATGGGCCGACGAGAATGGCGATCTCGGCCCGGTCTATGGCGCGCAGTGGCGGTCGTGGCCGGCACCGAATGGCGAACATATCGACCAGATCGCCAATCTTCTGATCCAGATCCGCAAGAATCCCAATTCACGCCGGCTGATCGTTTCGGCCTGGAACCCGGCCGAAGTGGACGCCATGGCGCTGCCGCCATGCCACTGCCTGTTCCAGTTCTACGTTTCGGACGGCAAGCTCTCCTGCCAGCTCTACCAGCGCTCGGCCGACATTTTTCTCGGCGTTCCGTTCAACATCGCTTCCTATGCGCTGCTGACGCTGATGGTGGCGCAGGTGACCGGGCTGAAGCCCGGCGACTTCGTCCACACGCTGGGCGACGCGCATCTCTATTCCAACCATTTCGAGCAGGCGCGCGAGCAGTTGGCACGCACGCCCAAGGCGCTGCCGACGATGTGGATCAACCCGGATGTGACGGACCTGTTTGCCTTCCGCTTCGAGGATTTCCGGCTGGAGAATTACGTCGCCGACGCGAGCATCCGCGCGCCGATCGCGGTGTGAGCCGAGGGTCGTCGTCGCCTCGGCTGTGAAAGATCATTGTTTCTCTGACAGGAAGGTCGTCACCATCTCGATTGTGGCGTCCGGGTTCTCTTCCATTATCCAGTGGCCTGAGTTCGGGATAATGCCCTCGGTGACATCGCTCGCGGCGAAACGCATGACCGTCGCCATCATCGGGCCGAAGGATTTCTCGCCGCCTATCGCCAGCACGGGCATGGCCAGCTTGCCGCCTTTCTCAAGAAACGCCTTGTCGTCAATGGCGTCCTGATCGAAGGCGGCGAACTGGGAAAAGCCGGCATGCATCGCGCCCGGCAGCGCGTAAAGCTCGGCATAGTGAGCGCGCGACGCTTCGTCGAATTTGGCGGGGTCGGCGGAAAATTCGTTCCAGAACCGGTCGAGATAGATGCGCTCGCGCCCGGCAACCAGCCGTTCCATGTCCGGGCCGCCAAAGCGGAAATGCCACAGGAGCGGGTTCTTCAGAACTTCCTCCCACGGGCCGATGCCGGGCAGGGGCGCATCGATCAGCACGAACCGCGTCACCCGCTGCGGGTTCTCGGCAGCGAAGGCGTAACCGACCATATTGCCGATGTCATGCGTGACCACATCGGCCTTGTCGATGTGCAGGGCGTCGAGCACGCCGGCGACATCGCCGCCTTGGGTCTTCTTGTCGTAGCCTCCGGCAGGCTTCAACGACAGGCCGAGACCCCTCAGGTCGGGCACGACGACCGTGTGGTCGCGCGCGAGAACGGCTGCCAGCGGCGCCCACATGTCGCCGGTCTCGCCATAGCCATGCAGCAGCACGACCGCCGGACCACTTCCGCCGACACGGACATGAATGGTCGTGCCGTTCGTTGCGATCTCCTCGATCTTGAACTCGGCCGGGAAGGGCTGAATCTCGGCGCGGGCCGAACAAGCCAATGCCAGCAAAACAGAAACTGCGAAAAGAACACGAAACAATGCCGTCACTCCTTCAAGAACTGAGGTGATTTTTCGGCTAGTGGAAATGCCAGGAATTCTAAGGAAATGCTGCTGATCTTCAGTCGGGCGGTCGGTTGGCGAGCCGCGCGAAAATATTAGAGTAGTGCAAGCGCAGACATCCGGCAAGAACCGGTAAATTCAGGAAAGGAAGATTGAAAGATGCCGCTTTTATTTTTGCCAAGGCTGCCGGAAATACTTTCAACTGAACTTTGAATGGCGCGAAGCCGCAGGGTCGAGCCGGGCTTGCCCGTCGAACGGGAACCGCTTGACGGAAACCGACAAACATGGAATAAAAATTTCAATGATGATCGTGAATGGTCTTTACGTTCCGTTTTGTATTTCGGAGCGTAAGCTTGCTGCCAGGGAGAAGCATAGGGCGCGACCACCCGATCGTTGACCGCATGATGCCATAGGAGGAACCATGCGGCTCTTTCCATTTCATGTGCTCGGATGATCCGGGTCACTTCAAGATGAGGCGTTATCATGACAGTTCGCTTTGGCCTGCTCGGTGCGGGCCGTATCGGCAAGGTTCACGCCAAGGCCGTGGCTTCCAACCCGCAGGCGCAGCTGGTCGCCGTTGCCGACGCCTTTGAAAAGGCGGCGAAGGAACTCGCCGGCGCTTATGGCTGCGCCATCCGCACGATCGACGAGATCGAGAAGGCCGGCGATATCGACGCCGTCATCATCTGCACGCCGACAGACACCCATGCCGACCTGATCGAGCGCTTCGCCAAGGCCGGCAAGGCGATTTTCTGCGAAAAGCCGATCGATCTTGACGTCAAGCGCGTGGAAAAATGCCTGGCCGTGGTCGAGAAGACCGGCGCGACACTGATGGTTGGCTTCAACCGCCGTTTCGATCCGCATTTTGCCGCCGTGCGCAAGGCGATCGATGATGGTGCCATCGGCGATGTCGAGATGGTGACGATCACCTCGCGCGATCCCGGCGCGCCGCCGGTCGATTACATCAAGCGCTCGGGCGGCATCTTTCGCGACATGACCATTCATGACTTCGACATGGCGCGCTTTCTGCTGGGCGAGGACCCGGTCTCGGTCAGCGCCCATGCCTCGGTGCTGGTCGACAAGAAGATTGGCGAGGCCGGCGATTTCGACAGCGTTAGCGTCATTCTCGAAACTGCTTCGGGCAAGCAGGCGGTGATCTCCAATTCGCGCCGCGCCACCTATGGCTACGACCAGCGCATTGAAGTGCATGGCTCGAAAGGCATGGTGGCGGCGGAAAACCAGCGGCCGGTTTCCATCGAAATCGCCAACGGCACGGGCTATACGCGCCCGCCGCTGCACGACTTCTTCATGACCCGCTACACCGAAGCCTATGCCAACGAGATCGCAGCCTTCATTGCGGCGATGAGCAAGGGCAAGAAGGCCTCGCCCAGCGGCCGCGACGGGTTGATCGCACTGGCCCTGGCCGATGCGGCGCTGAAGTCCGCCAAGGAAGGCAAGACGATCCGCCTGAAAAGCAGGGATTGAACGAAACCGTCATGTCCGACCTGACCATGCGCAATGCCGGCACCAATGCCCTGATCACTGGCGGCGCGCAGGGCGTCGGGCTGGCGGTGGCGCGGCAATTGGTGGACGAAGGCTGCAAGGCGCTCGTGCTGCTTGGCCGCTCCGAAGACAAGGGCAGGGTGGCCGTCGCCGAACTTGAAAAGCGCGGCGCAGAAGCGATCTTCGTCAGCGCCGATCTTGCCGACCCAGTGGCCTGCCTGGCCGCCGTCGAGACCGGTGTGAAGCGCTTCGGTAGCCTCAACGCGCTGGTCAACGCGGCGGCATCGGCGGCACGCGGTTCGTTGATCGAGACCTCGCCGGAAATGTTCGACGAGATGTTCGCGATCAACGTGCGCGGCCCGTTCTTCCTGATGCAGGGGCTGGTCAAACATCTTCTCGAAACCGGCCAGCCCGGCTCGATGGTCAACGTCCTGTCCGTCAATGTGCATGGCGGGCAGTCGTTTTTATCTTCCTACTCCGCCAGCAAGGGCGCGCTGGCGACGCTGACCAAGAACGTCGCCAACGCCTATCGCCGCAACCGCATCCGCTGCAACGCGGTGCTGCCAGGCTGGATGGACACGCCCGGGGAAGCTGCGACGCAGGCGAAGTTTCACGATGCAGCACCGGACTGGCTGGCCAAGGCCGAAGCCTCGGCCCCGATGGGCCAGCTCGTCAAGACGCATGAGATGGCCGGCCTGATCACCTATATGCTGTCGCCTCAGTCCGGCGTCATGACCGGCGCGCTGATTGACTACGACCAGAATGTACCGGGCATTATCGGCGAGTAATCATCGTGCGTGACAAATCCCGCGGCTTCGGCTATGAGACGCGCATGATCCACCTGACCGCCTCGTTTTGGTACTTTAGCTACTGCAGCTCGCTGGCGGCGGGAGGATTGCGCTCGATCTAAGATTGCAGCACCAAAATCCGAACAGCCGCCAGACCTGGCGGCTTTTTTGTTTTTGCCGGCAGGTCTCCTAAAATCAGGAGCAGAAAGCCGTGTTGACCACCACAGATGACCTTCGGGTCAAGGAAATCAAGGAACTGAGCACACCGGACGAGGTGATGCAGGAGATACCGCGCACGCTGACGGCGACGAAGACCGTCACCGCGTCGCGCAACGCCATTCACGCCGCGCTGACGGGCACTGACGATAGGCTCGTCGTCGTCGTCGGTCCGTGCTCGATCCACGACCCGGTTGCCGCGGTCGATTATGCCAGTCGTCTGGCGGCGCTGCGCGAGGAATTGTCCGACCGGCTCGAGATCGTCATGCGCGTCTATTTCGAGAAGCCGCGCACGACGATCGGCTGGAAAGGCCTGATCAACGACCCAGACCTCGACGGCAGCTTCAAGATCGACAAGGGGCTGAGGCTGGCGCGCAACGTTCTGGCGGCGGTCAACAATCTCGGCCTTCCGGCAGCCACCGAATTCCTCGACATGACGACGCCGCAATACATCGCCGACCTCGTCTCCTGGGGCGCGATCGGCGCGCGCACGACCGAGAGCCAGATCCATCGCGAACTGGCGTCCGGCCTGTCCTGCCCGGTCGGCTTCAAGAATGGCACCGACGGCAATCTGCGGATCGCCGCCGAAGCGGTGAAGTCGGCGGCCCAGCCGCATCATTTCATGGCGGTGACCAAGGGCGGACGCAGCGCCATCGCCGCGACCACCGGCAACGAGGACTGCCACGTCATCCTGCGCGGCGGGCTCGCGCCCAACTACGATGCTGCCAGCGTCGAGGCTGCCAGCGTGGAACTCTCGCGCATCGGCATTGCGCCGAAACTGATGATCGACGTCAGCCACGCCAACAGCGGCAAGAAGCCGGAGAACCAGCCGAAGGTCGCCGCCGACGTGGCGGGTCAGGTCGCCGCCGGCGACGAGCGCATCATCGGGCTGATGATCGAGAGCAATCTGGTCGCCGGCCGCCAGGATGTGGTCGAGGGCAAGCCGCTCGTCTACGGGCAGAGCATCACCGACGGCTGCATCGACTGGGAGACGACGGAAACGGTTCTGCGCGGTCTGGCGGACGCGGTCGAGCAGCGCCGGCAAGCGCGGGGCGATATGGTTGCGCAGCGGGCGGGAGCGGCTTGATCGGGGCCATGCGAGAGCAAGGCAATCGCACATGAATTCGACCCCCACTCCGTCGCGCTTCGCGCGCCACCTCTCCCCCGATCGACGGGGGAGAGGAAACGCCGGCTCCCTTCCTCTCCCCTTTTGAGGGGGAGAGGTGCTGAGCGAAGCGAGGCGGAGTGGGGGTCGTCCGAGTCATATGCGATTGCCTATGTGACAGGGAAAGAACGCCGCTCCCGTTGCCGCACGCTCTACCGCACCGCCACCCAGCGCCCGTCCTCGAACGACCGCGCCATCGCGTGCACGGTGCGTTCGATCTCCAGCCCCTCATCGAACTCGATCACATTAGCCGGCTTGCCGCTGATGCGGGCGAGCAATTCGTGGCATTCGATGGTCTTGAGATCGTTGAAGCCCAATCCATGGCCGGGGGCGGGCACGAAGCGGTCGTAGGGTGAGTGAACGGGCGCCGCGAGGATGGTGCGGTAGCCTTGTTCGGTCGGGCGATCCGACGTGACATAGAGCTGGAATTCGTTGAAGCGCTCCTGGTCGAACAGGATCGAGCCTTTCGACCCGAAAATCTGCACGGCGATGCGGCCTTTGCGGCCCCAGGCCGAACGGTTGACCAGCAAGGTGCCGGAAACGCCGTTTTCGAGATGCATCAAGGCGCTGGCGATGTCGTAGGTCTCGACCGCACGCCGGCCGCCGCCTTCGACGCGCCGGTCGGCATAGGGTTTTGCCATGTCGCACATGACCCGGCTGACACGCCCGAACAGGGTCTGGACCAGCGACAGCGGATGGACGGCGAAATCGTCCAGCGCGCCATAGCCGGAGGTGGCGTTGTGCTTCCAGCCGAAGGCCGTGTCGGCGTCGGCCATGAAGTCCTCGTCCATTTCAATGCGCAGATGGTTGACGTCGCCGATAGCGTTTTCAGAGAGCAGCGTCCGGATCTGGCGGATGGCGGGGCTCTGGATGTAGTTGTAGCCAAGCACCGCGACCTTGCCCGATTTGCGCGCGGCAGCAAGCATGGCTTCGGCTTCCCCAAAGGATGGCGCCATAGGCTTTTCGCACCAGAGATGCTTGCCGGCTTCGAGTGCGGCGATCGCCATTTCGGGATGGAACTGGTTGGGCGTGGTCAGTGAAACCACATCGACCTCCGGGTCCGCGATGACGGCGCGCCAGTCGCCGGAGCCCTTCTCGAAGCCAAATTCATTGGCACGGCGCGCTGCCAGATCGGCATTGGCTTCGCCGAGATGGACGAGCCGCACCGGTGCGACATCGCCGAACACGGTACGCACCGCGTTCCAGGCGATCGCGTGGCATTTGCCCATGAAGCCCGTTCCGATAAGACCGACGCCTGTCATGATCGCGCTCCCTCCCTTTGGATTTATGGCGTATGGATTAATCTAAATTTTCCTGCAGTGGAATGGATGATCCATTTTTTATGACTTTCTTCGTCGGCTCCATTATGCTCTTGCGAGAGGGACGGGGACCAAGCAGTGTGAAACGCATGAACATCGAACCAGACCTGCCGCGCGACTATGAAACATTGAGGGCAAAAATCCTCGAGCAGCGGCAATCGCTGCCCAAGCGCATCGCGCAGGTCGCCGCCTATTCGCTCGACAATCCCGACGAGATCGCCTTCGGCACGGCAGCCAGCATCGCCGCTTCCGCCGGCGTGCAGCCCTCGACGCTGATCCGTTTTTCCCAGCATCTCGGCTTCGACGGTTTCACCAGCCTTCAATCGGTGTTCCGCGAGCGGCTGCGCGAGCGCACGACGTCTTATGAAGACCGGCTGACGACGCTGCGCGGTTCGGCCCCGGAGGGGGGCAGGAACCGGGCGATTTTCGACGGTTTCGTTGCTGCGGCGAGCAATTCCCTGGATCAGATATCGCGCTCGATCGACGATGGCGTGCTTGAGCGGGCCGTGGCCATTCTTGCGAGGGCCGAGACGATCTACCTGCTCGCCCGCCGTCGCTCCTATCCGATCGCCAGCTATATGGCCTATGCCTTCGGCAAGCTGAAAATCCGCAGCCAGCTCATCGAATCGGCTGCCGGGCTCGATCCGGAAATCATCTCCTTTGCCGGCCCGAAGGATGCAGTTCTGGCGGTCAGTTTCTCGCCCTATGCGTCTGCGACCGTGGATCAGGCCAGGCTGCTTTTCGAACAGGGCGTGCCGGTGGTGGCGATCACCGACAGTGCGTTCTCGCCTTTGGCTCAATCGGCGGCGGAATGGTTCGAGGTCGCCGAATCGGATTGCGCCGGCTTCCGCTCGATGTCGGCGACGATGGCGCTGGCCATGACGCTGACGGTGGCGGTGGCCGAAAAGCGCCGCGACTGACGGAATGCGGCCGTTCCACGAGAAGAATATACATTCCATATTGACTATAGTGTGGAATTAATATTTCGTATTTTAGCCGGCACCGTTGACCAGAATATGCCGAGCGGCAAGCCTCGGGAGGAAGCCATGGCACGACCTCATGGCGCCGAAAAAGCGCAACTCGACGTCATCACCATCGGCCGCGCATCGGTTGATCTCTATGGCCAGCAGATCGGTTCGCGGCTGGAGGATATCGCCTCCTTCGCCAAGTCGGTCGGAGGCTGTCCAACCAACATCGCTGTCGGCACGGCGCGGCTGGGCCTGAAATCGGCGCTCGTCACCCGCGTCGGCGACGAGCAGATGGGCCGCTTCATCCGCGAGCAATTGAAGCGCGAGGGTGTCGCCACCGACGGCATCGCCACCGATCCCGATCGGCTGACGGCGCTGGTGCTGCTGGCGGTGGAGGAGGAGGGCGTTTCGCCGATGATCTTCTATCGCTCCGACTGCGCCGACATGGCGCTGTCGGAAGAAAACATCGATGAAGCCTTCATCGCTTCGGCCCGCGCCATCGTGGTCACCGGCACGCATTTTTCGCGCGAAAACAGCGCCGCCGCGCAGCGCAAGGCGATCCGTATTGCCAAGCAGAATGGCGGCAAGGTCGCGTTCGACATCGACTATCGCCCCAACCTCTGGGGCCTTGCCGGTCACGCCGAGGGCTTTGGCCGATACGTGAAATCCGACCGCGTCTCGGCGCAGTTGAAGGCCGTGCTGCCGGATTGCGACCTGATTGTCGGCACCGAGGAAGAAATCATGATCGCGTCCGGCGCCGACGACGTACTCGGCGCGCTGAAGGCGATCCGCGCGGTCTCAAGTGCCACGATCGTGCTCAAGCGCGGTGCGATGGGCTGCATCGTCTATGACGGCGCGATCAGCGACGATCTCGAAGACGGCATCGTCGGCAAGGGTTTTCCGATCGAGGTCTATAATGTGCTCGGCGCAGGCGATGCCTTCATGTCCGGCCTGCTGCGCGGCTGGCTCGGGGCTGAGGATTGGCAGACCACTGCCACCTGGGCCAATGCCTGCGGCGCATTCGCCGTCTCGCGCCTGCTCTGTGCGCCGGAATATCCGACCTGGGAAGAGCTTCAGTTCTTCCTTAAAAATGGCAGCAAGCAGCATGCGCTGCGCAAGGACGAGGCGATCAACCACATCCATTGGGCCACCAATCGCCGGCGCGAAATCCCGTCGCTGATGGCGCTGGCGATCGACCATCGCTCGCAGCTCGAGGATGTCGCGGCAAGGCTTGGCGTTGACCCGGCGCGGATCGGCGATTTCAAGGTGCTGGCGGTGAAAGCTGCGGCGAGAGTGGCCGCCGGCCGCGAGGGCTACGGCATGCTGCTGGACGAAAAGCACGGCCGCGACGCCATGTTCGAATTCGCCCGGCATCCGTTCGCCTGGCTCGGCCGGCCGGTTGAGCTTCCCGGCTCGCGGCCGCTGCGCTTCGAGTTCTCGCAGGACATTGGTTCGCAGCTGGTCGACTGGCCGGTCGACCACTGCATCAAATGCCTGAGTTTTTACCATCCCGACGATCCCGTAGTCCTGAAGGAAGAACAGCAGCAGAAATTGCGCGCTTTGTTCGAAGCATCACGCCGGGTCGGGCGCGAGCTTCTGGTCGAGATCATCGCCGGCAAGCATGGCACGCTCGACGACGAGACGATCCCGCGCGCCTTGCAGGAACTTTACCATCTCGGCATCAAGCCGGACTGGTGGAAGCTGGAGCCGCAGGCGTCGGCCGAGGCGTGGCGCAAGGTCGAGGCGGTGATTTCGAAGAACGATCCGTGGTGCCGCGGCGTCGTGCTGCTCGGGCTGGAAGCACCGCAGGCGGAACTCGAAGCTGCCTTTGCCGCGACCGCGGAGGCGCCGGTGGTGAAGGGCTTTGCCGTCGGCCGCACTATATTCGTCGATGCCGCCGAAAAATGGCTGGCCGGCAAAATCTCGGACGAGGAGGCGATCGCCGACATGGCGTCGCGTTTCGAAAGGCTGACCGAAGCCTGGCTTGCCGCGCGCGGCCGGAAAGCCGCATAAAGGGCTGGGAGGACTAAGCGATGACCAAGACAATCCGCCTGACCATGGCGCAGGCGCTGACGCGCTTCCTCGCCCGCCAGATGACCGAGATCGACGGCGAGAAGCTGCCGCTGTTCGGCGGCGTCTGGGCGATTTTCGGACATGGCAATGTCGCCGGCATGGGCGAGGCGCTGTATCAGGTCCGCGAGGAATTGCCGACATTCCGCGCCCATAACGAGCAGGCGATGGCGCATGCGGCGATCGCCTATGGCAAGGCGCATTTCCGCCGCCGCATCATGGCCGCGACCACCTCGATCGGCCCCGGCGCGACCAATCTGGTGACTGCCTGCGCGCTGGCGCATGTCAACCGGCTGCCGCTGCTGCTTTTGCCGGGCGACGTCTTCGCCAGCCGCATTCCCGACCCGGTGCTGCAGCAGGTCGAGAGTTTCAGTGACGGCACCGTTTCGGCCAATGACTGCTTCCGCCCGGTGTCGCGCTATTTCGACCGCATCACCCGTCCCGAGCAGATCATCCCGGCGCTGGCGCGCGCCATGCAGGTGCTGACCGATCCGGCCGAATGCGGGCCGGTGACGCTGGCGCTATGCCAGGACGTGCAGGCCGAAGCCTATGATTATCCCGAGAGTTTTTTCGAGGAACGACTGTGGACGCAACGGCGTCCGCGTCCGGACCGCACCGAGCTGGCGGCGGCGGTGGCAGCACTTAAGGAGGCGAAGAAGCCGCTGATCATCGCCGGCGGCGGTGTGCTCTATTCGCAGGCTTCCGGCGATCTTGCGCGACTGGTGGAGGCGACGGGCATTCCCGTCTGCGAGACGCAGGGCGGCAAATCCTCGCTGCCGGATAATCATCCGCTCAACATGGCGGCGGTCGGTGTCACCGGCACGTCGGCGGCGAACCGGCTGGCTGAAGAGGCTGATGTGATCCTAGCCGTGGGCACGCGGCTGCAGGATTTCACCACCGGTTCCTGGGCGCTGTTCCGCAATTCGGGAAAGACCTTTGTCGGGCTGAACGTCCAGCCTTTCGATGCCGGAAAGCATCGCGCGCTGCCACTGGTGGCCGATGCGGCAGAAGGGCTGGCGGAACTCGCCGCAGGGCTGAAAGGCTACAAGGCGCCGGCAAGCTGGACCGAAATTGCCAGGGCCGGCAAGGCCGAGTGGCAGGCCGCCGCTGCCAAGGTCACGGCCTCGACCAATGCGGCGCTGCCATCGGATGCGCAGGTTATCGGCGCGGTGCAGCGGGCCATGGGTTCGGGCGTCACGGTTCTGCATGCGGCGGGCGGATTGCCCGGTGAGTTACACAAGCTGTGGCAGGCCGGCGCGCCGGGTTCTTATCACGCCGAATACGGCTATTCCTGCATGGGCTACGAGATTGCCGGCGGGCTCGGCGTCAAGATGGCCAAGCCCGACGAGGAAGTCGTCGTCATGGTCGGCGACGGTTCCTACCTGATGCTGAATTCGGAGATTGCGACCTCGGTGATGCTCGGGCTGCGGCTGACCATCGTGCTTCTCGACAATCGCGGCTATGGCTGCATCAACCGGCTGCAGATGGGCACCGGCGGGGCCAACTTCAACAATCTGCTGAAGGACTCGCGCCACCAGACCTTGCCCGATATCGACTTCGCCGCCCACGCCGCGAGCCTCGGCGCGATCGCTGAAAAGGTATCGTCGGTGGCAGAGCTTGAAACCGCACTCGGCAAGGCGAAGCAGAACCCGCGCACCACCGTCGTCGTCATCGAGACCGACCCGCTGATCTCGACCGACGCCGGCGGGCATTGGTGGGACGTGGCGGTGCCGGAGGTGAGTGCGCGCAAGGAGGTTGTCGCCAAGCGCAAGGCTTATGAGGAAGCGGTGAAGCTGCAGCGGGTAGGGGATTGAGGCTGGCGCTGCCCCTCATCCGCCTGCCGGCACCTTCTCCCCGTATAGAGACGGGGAGAAGAAGGCTGGCCGCAACGTCTCCGCTTCCTTCTTCTCCCCGTTCACGGGGAGAAGGTCCCGGCAGGGGGATGAGGGGCAGCGCCAACGCCCAAGAATTTAAAAAAGCGATCTGAAACCGGAGCAACGACTTGAAAGCCAAACTGGGCATGTCCCCCATCGCGTGGTGGAACGACGATCTTGTGGAACTCAGCGACGATGTCTCGCTGGAGGAATGTCTTCGCCAGTCGCGCTCGGCGGGTTTCACCGGCATGGAGAAGGGCCGGCGCTTTCCCGATGATCCGGAAATCATGCTGCCGATCCTTAAGAAGGCCGACGTCACCCTTTGCGGCGGCTGGTTTTCGGGCACGCTGGTCGATGAGGACCTGTCGGCCAACAAGGATCGCATCCAGCCGATGATCGACCTGTTCAAGGCGGTCAACGCACCGTGCATCGTCTATGGCGAAGTCGGCCGCTCGATCCAGGGCGATCGCTCGAAGCCGCTGGCGACCAAGCCAAAACTCGCCGACGACGAGATGAAGGCCTATGCGAGGAAGCTGACCGCGTTCGGTGAATGGTGCGCTGGGCAGGGCATGCCGCTCTCCTACCACCACCATATGGCGGCGGTTGTCGAGACCGAGGCGGAGCTCGATGCCTTCATGCGCCATTCGGGTGAGGGCATCCCGCTGCTGCTCGATGCCGGTCATCTGGCTTTTGCCGGCGGCGACGTGCTTCGCGCCATCGACAATCACCACAGCCGCATCAACCATGTGCATGTGAAGGATGTGCGCATGGGCGTTATCGACAAGCTCGACCGCACGAAGCAGTCGTTCCTCGACGCGGTGGCGCTGGGTGCTTTCACGGTGCCGGGAGACGGCTCGCTGGATTTCGGCGCCATCGTCCAGCGCTTCGCGGATCATGGCTATGAGGGCTGGTTCGTGGTCGAGGCCGAGCAGGACCCGAAGAAGAACCCGCCGCTGAAAATGGCTCAGGTCGGCCACAAGGAGTTGATGCGGGTGATGACGGCCGCCGGCTATACGGTCGAGACGCAGGGCTTCCCCAATGTCTGATCGTGCTGGCACATCCCTGCCGGATTGTGCCAAGCTTGGGCGCAAGCGCTGACCTGATTTCCGATTGGAGCCATTTCATTTGACCAAGGATTCCGAACATCCCTTCTTCCGCCCGTTGTGGCGGCGCATCGCGCTGGTGGCATTCTGCCTTGTCTGGGCGGGCATCGAGTTCGCGATGGATTCGCCGACATGGGGAATGATCATGCTGGGATTTTCCGCTTATGCGGCGTGGCAGTATCTCTTCAGCTATGCGCCGCCGCCTGTTGACGTCGATAAAAAAGAGTAGGGAGAGCCATGTCGAAACTGTTGGTGAAGGCCAAGCAAGGCGGCGGCCGCGTCGCCCATGTGACGCCGCAGAGCGCCGGCTGGACCTATGTCGGTTTCGACCTGCACCGCCTAACGCTCGGCGAAACGGTGGCGGAAAGCAGCGGCTCGCGTGAAATTTGCCTTGTCTTCGTCACCGGCAAGGGCAGGGTCCATGCCGGCGGGCAGGATCTCGGCGTTCTCGGCGAGCGCATGTCGCCCTTCGAGGGCAAGCCATGGTCCGTCTATGTGCCGCAGGACACCGAATGGTCGGTGGAAGCCGGCACCGATTTGGAACTCGCCGTCTGTTCCGCACCCGGCCTCGGCGGCGGGTTGCCGGTGCGGGTGATCGCGCCGACCGACCTTCACGAGGAACTGCGCGGCAAGGGCACCAACACGCGCTACGTCACCAACATATTGCCCGAAGGCGAGCCGGCGGATTCGCTGCTGGTGGTCGAGGTGATAACGCCGGGCGGCCACACCTCGAGCTATCCGCCGCACAAGCACGACCAGGACAACCTGCCAGCCGAATCCTACCTTGAAGAAACCTACTACCACCGCCTCAACCCGCCACAGGGCTTTGCCTTCCAGCGCGTCTATACCGACGACCGGTCGCTGGATGAAACCATGGCGGTGGAAGACGGTGACGTGGTGATGGTGCCCAAGGGGTATCACCCCTGCGCTGCCTGCCATGGCTACGATCTCTGGTATCTCAACGTCATGGCCGGGCCGAAGCGGACGTGGAAATTCCACAATGCTGCAGAGCATGAGTGGCTGCTGAAGGCTTGATTACCTGCCCCTTGATAGGATGATCCGCTTGGTGGATCGAGTGGAAGCCGGGTGTTCTACCCCCACCCCTAACCCCTCCCCACAAGGGGGAGGGGGACGATTTCGTCGCCTTTGCCACCAAGAACATGGAAGATTGGGGAGGGCGTCCGCGCAGCAAGTTCCCCTCCCCCTTGTGGGGAGGGGTTAGGGGTGGGGGTCCCACCATGCCGAATTTGCTTTGATCACGCCTCCCCTGGCAGGTTAGATGCCCATGCCAGACTGACTCGGCACAAAACCATGCCGATCAGCGCAACGCCGGGGGATTTTTCATGCTTCGCCACGTCCTGCTCGCCAGCCTCGTCACTGCGTCCGCGCCGGCGTTGGCCAACGATTCCATTGCCGAACTCGGGACCGGCGGGCTGATCCTGTCGCGTACCGACGCGATCATCATGGAAAAGGAAGACCTGTTCATCTCACAGGATAAGGTCACGGTCGATTACGTCTTCCGCAACCAGTCGGACAAGGATGTCGACACCATCGTCGCCTTTCCGATGCCGGATATTGCCGGCAGTCCTTATGAGATGCCGGCGATCCCAAAAGATCAGGACGACAATTTCCTCGGCTTCGAGGTTTCCGTCGACGGGCAGGCGATCAAGCCGGAACTGGAGCACAAGGCGGTCGCCGTCGGCATCGACGTATCCGACGATCTGAAGGCGCAGAACGTGCCGTTCTATCCCTTTGGTCAGGCGGCAGTGAAGGCGCTGGAGGCGCTGCCGCAGGATGTCGCCGACGACTGGCTCGATCGCGGCATCATCGTCATCGACGAATTTGACGACGGCTCGGGCATGAAGAGCGTGCGCACGCCTTACTGGCAATTGCGCTCGACCTACTGGTGGCGTGCGAAATTTCCGGCGGGAAAGACGGTGAAGGTTGCGCACAGTTACCAGCCCAGTGTCGGCGGTTCGGTGGGGCTCGGCTTCTTCAATGACGGCAAGTTCCAGGGCGACGACTATGCCGACTACAAGCAGCGCTACTGCATGGACGACGCCTTCGAGCGGGCGGTGGCGAGAAATGCAAAGGAAAATGCCGACGGCTACCCTTCACTCAGCGAAAACCGCATCGCCTATATCCTCAAGACCGGCGGCAACTGGGCAACCGGTACCATCGGTAAGTTCACGCTGACCATCGACAAGGGCGATGCGAAGAACCTCATCTCGTTCTGCGGCACCGGCGTCGAGAAAATCGGCCCCACGACCTTCCGCATGACGGCGGAGGATTTTTATCCCGAGCGCGATCTGGACATACTGATCCTTAGCCCAGGCCAGGCGGCGGAAGATGGCGACAGCTCCGCGCCGGCGCAGGGCGGGAGCGGCAACTGATGCATATCGCGATCTATGTCGCCATTGCCGAAAACGGCGTGATCGGGCGCGAGGGCGGGTTGCCGTGGCGGCTTTCGAACGACCTCAAGCGCTTCAAGGCCGGGACGATGGGCAAGCCGATCGTCATGGGCCGCAAGACGTGGGAGAGTTTTCCCAAACGCCCATTGCCGGGGCGGCTGAACATCGTGGTGACGCGCGACCGCAGCTATCAGGCGGAAGGCGCCGAGGTCGTCGGCTCGCTGGAGGACGCGATCACGCTTGCCACCGTGCGCGGTCGCTGCATGGAGGGCGCGGACGAAATCTGCATCATCGGCGGTGGCGAGATCTACCGGCAGGCCTTGCCGATGGCCGGCCGGCTTCATGTGACGCATGTGCTGGGCGAAATCGACGGCGACACGCGTTTTCCGGCGATTGACCCTCAGATTTGGCGTATTGTCCGCGCCGAGGAGCTGCCAGCCGGCGAAAAGGACAGCCATGCGACACGCTATACGGTTTACGAACGCCGCCCGGACGTGCATTGAAGGCGTGCTTGGGGAACGTGTCGCATCTGAAAAGGCGCGTCGCGTATGGCGGTTGCGTTGAAAGCGCGTGATGGCGTCCCTATAGAAGGAAGATAAGGAATTTGGGCCTGTCGCAGCAGGCGCGGAAGTTTTTGAGGCGAAAGGACATTCATGCCCTGGAACAATCAGAGTGGAGGAGGCGGCGGCGGTGGCCCATGGGGTGGCGGCGGCGGCAATAGTGGCGGACCATGGGGGCAGGGCCCTCGTCCGAGCGGACCGCAGGGTTCGCCCCCGGATCTTGAAGACATCATCCGTCGCGGCCAGGACAGGCTGAAGAACGTTCTTCCCGGCGGCGGCGCCGGCAATCCGGCCCTTTTCGGCCTCATCGCCATCGCGCTTCTGGTGTTCTGGGCCTTCCAGGCCGTCTACACCGTGCAGCCGGACGAAGTGGCGGTCGAACTGCGCTTCGGCAAGCCGAAGGACCAGCTCTCGGAGCCGGGCCTGCATTTCCATTGGTGGCCGATCGAAACGGTCGAAAAGGCCAACACGGCTGAAAAGCTGATCAATATCGGCGGCGGCTCGGACCGCTCGACCTCGGGCCTGATGCTGTCGGGCGACCAGAACATCGTCAACGTGCAGTTCTCGGTGGCCTATCAGGTCAACAATCCGCGCGATTATCTCTTCAACGTTTCCAACCCGGACGACATGCTGCGGCAGGTCGCCGAAAGCGCCATGCGCGAGGCTGTCGGCCGTCGCCCGGCGCAGGACATTTTCCGCGACGATCGCCAGGGCATTGCCGATGCCGTGCGCGGCATCATCCAGACCTCGCTCGAGGAATATGGCTCCGGCCTCGCGGTCAACGCCATCTCGATCGAGGACGCTTCGCCACCCCGCGAAGTGGCCGACGCGTTCAGTGAAGTGCAGCGCGCCGAGCAGGACGAGGATCGTTTCGTCGAGGAATCCAACCAATACTCCAACCAGAAGCTCGGTCAGGCTCGCGGTGAGGCGGCTCAGGTTCGCGAAGAAGCGGCCGCCTACAAGAACCGTGTCGTCCAGGAAGCCGAAGGTGAGGCGCAGCGCTTCATCTCGGTCTACGACGAATATGCCAAGGCACCCGACGTGACGCGCCAGCGCCTGTTCATCGAAACGATGGAAAAGGTGCTCAAGGGCTCCAACAAGGTCATCGTCGAGCAGGGTAACGGGCAGGGCGTCGTGCCCTATCTGCCGCTGCCCGAACTCCAGAAGCGCGCAACCACTGCCGCTCCCGCCGAAGGAGGCAACTGATGAGCAACCGACTTCCAATCATCGGCCTCATCGCCGTCGTCCTCCTGTTCATCCTCTACTCGTCGGTGTTCGTGGTGAACGCCAAGCAGCAGGCGATCATCCTGCGCTTCGGTGAAATCGTCGACGTGAAGACGCAGCCCGGCATCTACTTCAAGGCGCCATTCGGCATCTTCGAAGCCGACAACGTCCAGATGGTCGAAAACCGCGTGCTGCGCTTCGACCTCGACGACATCCGCGTCCAGGTTTCGGGCGGTAAGTTCTACGATGTCGATGCCTTCATGGCGTATCGCATCTCGGACCCGCGCCGTTTCCGTCAGGCTGTTTCGGGTAACATTTCGCTGGCTGAAGCCCGCCTCAAGACGCGTTTCGACGCGGCCTTGCGCCGGGTCTACGGTCTGCGCGGCTTCGAATCGGCGCTGTCGGAGGAACGTGCATCGATGATGCGTGAGGTTCGCGACCAGCTCCGTCCCGACGCAACCTCGCTCGGGCTGGAGATCGAGGATGTCCGCATCCGCCGCACCGACCTGACTCAGGACGTTTCGGCGCAGACGTTCGAGCGCATGAAGGCCGAGCGTCTGGCCGAGGCCGAAAGGCTCAGGGCACGCGGTCGTGAAGCGGCACAGCGCATCCGCGCCCGTGCCGACCGCGAGGTCATCGAGACGGTTGCCGAGGCGCGCAAGGAATCGGAAATCCTGCGCGGTGAGGGCGAAGCCGCCCGTAACGCCGCCTTCGCCGGCGCGTTCCAGCGCGACCCCGAGTTCTTCGAGTTCTACCGCTCGATGAGCGCCTACAGCTCGGCGCTGGATAATTCCGGCACGACGATGGTGCTGTCGCCGGATTCGGAGTTCTTCCGCTTCTTCCGCAATCCGAATGGTACGGCATCGGGCGCAGCCCCTGCCGCCCCGGCTGCGGGTGCAGCACAGCCAGCCACCGGCCAGTAATCGCCGGTGTCCGACTTTATCGCCGCCGTGGGTCTGGTCCTCGTCATCGAGGGCCTGATCTACGGCGGCTTTCCATCTCTCGCCAAGAAACTGGCTTCCGAAGTGCTTCTTGTGCCTGAAAACGCCCTGCGCGTTGCCGGGCTTGCGGCGATCGCCATTGGCGTCGTCGTCGTGTGGATCGCGCGCGGATAAATCACACAAGATTGTCGGCCATCCCGCCCCGGGCAGTATGCAAGGCCGCAAACACGCCGTATTTTACCTGCCACATGGTAACGCGCCCCAAGGGCTGCCACGCTATTTCTTTATCTGAACCGGAGGCCACCTGCTTATGACGTTCACACTCGTACCGCCTGCGGTAAGAAGAACCTTCGTGGCCGCGACCATGGCGCTGCTGGCCGGCGCTGTCGCTGCGCCCTATGTCGCCGCTCCGGCGCTGGCGCAGGACAAGCCGAAGATCGCACCGCAAGCCCAGGTGCCGGCTCAGCCGCCGAGACTCGCGCCGCAAGGTCCGGCCTCTGTTGCCGATCTGGCCGAGGGGCTGCTTGGCGCGGTCGTCAACATTTCGACTTCGCAGACGGTGAAGGGCGGCGAAGGCCCCGGTGCCGTGCCGATGCCGCAGCTGCCGGAAGGCTCGCCGTTCCAGGATTTCTTCGACGATTTCTTCAAGAACCGCCAGGGAAACAAGGATGGTGAAGGCGGCGGCGGTGGTGGTGGCGGCGGATCGCAGAAGGTCCAGTCGCTCGGTTCAGGCTTCGTCGTCGATGCCGAAAAGGGCATCATCGTCACCAACAACCACGTCATCGCGGATGCCGACGAGATCGAGGTGAACTTCTCCGACGGCTCCAAGCTCAAGGCCACGCTCAAGGGCACCGACACCAAGACCGACATCGCCGTGCTTCAGGTCGATCCCAAGGGCAAGAAGCTGACGGCGGTCAATTTCGGCGATTCCAACAAGATGCGAATCGGCGACTGGGTCATGGCCGTCGGCAACCCGTTCGGTCTGGGCGGTACCGTCACCGTCGGCATCATCTCGGCGCGCAACCGCGACATCAATTCCGGTCCCTATGACGACTTCATCCAGACGGACGCGGCGATCAACCGGGGCAACTCCGGCGGCCCGTTGTTCAACATGGAAGGAGAAGTCGTCGGCATCAACACCGCCATCATCTCGCCTTCGGGCGGCTCGATCGGCATCGGCTTCTCGATTCCCTCCGAGCTTGCAGCCGGTGTCGTTGCCCAGCTTTCCGAGTTCGGCGAGACGCGTCGCGGCTGGCTCGGCGTTCGCATTCAGCCGGTCACCGACGAGATCGCCGAAAGCCTCGGCATGAAGGGCGCCAAGGGCGCGCTCGTCGCCGGCGTCATCAAGGGTGGGCCGGTCGACAACGGCACGATCCAGCCTGGCGATGTGATCACCAAGTTCGATGGCAAGGACGTCCATGAGATGCGCGACCTGCCGCGTGTCGTGGCTGAAAGCCCGGTCGGCAAGGCCGTGGACGTGCTGATCGTGCGCAAGGGCGTCGAGCAGACTGTCAAGGTCACGCTCGGCCGCCTGGAAGATGGCGAAAAGCTCAGCCAGGACGAAGAGGACAAGCCGGCACAAGGCGAGGGCGACAGTGGCGCGGTCGCGACTGCTTCCGTTCTCGGCATGACCATCGGCGAGCTGAACGACGAGGCGCGCAAGAAGTTCGAGATCGGCGCCGAGGTTTCGGGCGTCGTCGTCACCGAGGTCGCACCGAACTCGGCTGCTTCCGAGCGCGGCATCCTCGCCGGCGAAGTGATCACCGAGATCGCCCAGGAATCGGTCTCGTCGCCCAAGGACGTGATGGACCGTATCGGCGCGCTGAAGGAACAGGGCCGCAAGAATGCCCTGCTGATGCTGGCGTCCAAGAGCGGCGAACTGCGCTTCGTGACCGTGCGGATGGATTGAGTCCGGAAACGGACGCAAGCTGTTGATTTTTAAGGAAGGGCGGTCGAGTGACCGCCCTTTTTTGTTGGGGCTGGGTATCTGCTCGCGATGACAATGGTGGTTCCAACGTCAGCCTTTGGCGACTGGCAGTGACAACCATGAAGTCGTCATCCCGGAAACCGGAGCGAAGCGCAGGTTATCCGGGACCCATTCCGAGCATCGGCAGGCACGGCCCGGTCCTGATGTAGACGCGTTCTGCACCGCTGAAGCTCTTCTCCGTTCCGGCATGGATCCCGGGTCTCCGCTTCGCTCCGCCCGGGATGACGAAGAGAGGGGGTGTCGCCGCTAATCGCAAACGTTGTTGACTGCCGCACAGCAGGCGCGGCTACCGCGCCGGAGACGTAACTGCCGCGTACCAGCGTTGACGATTAGCGAAGACCTAACATGCAGTTCGTCATCCCGGGCGCAGCACGAGCGAAGCGAATGCGAAGAACCCGGGGATCCATGCCGGAACATCCGTGAAGGCTACAGCGGTGCAGAACTGCCGAAGCTGAAACCAGCGGAAACTGTGGGGGAAAGATTTCCACCTGATTTCCCGCCAACCCATTGTTTCCACTCACCCCACACATTTTTTCACCCCCAATCTTTCCACACCCTCAAACACCGCCCGCATAATCCCCCCATCGCTCCTGCGGGACCGGGTCTGGAACCGGGATCAAGGGGGAGTGGCGGTGACCTCCCGCCCTGGTGTGGTAGCCAGGGACCCGAGGGCCCGACACAGGCCGGCGTGGAACGAGCACGGCGCAAATGCCACTGCCCAAAACCATGCGGAGAACCCGCGGCGTCTTGTCCATGGAATGTACATGGAGCGGGCGTTGTGACCGGCCGACTTCGGGACAGACACCGAGCGGGGCGCGGAAGTCGCGCCACGTACTAAACACTAGGAAGGCACGGCCAAGCGCCCCGCTTCCCGATCTTTGACAATGGCCAGACGGCGAAAACCGGGCGTGGCGATGATGAAACGCGCCGGCGTTTTCTCCCCCCTTGAGGGGGTGAGGAACGGTTCGCGAAGCGAACGAAAAGCCAACGATTTGGCTTTTCGAGTGACGAACGCCCGGAGCCCTAGCGTAGGGCCGGAGCGCGAAGCGCCAGAGGGGGGTCGTTCATGCCGAGCTCAACGCAAAAAAACGTCGGAGCACTGCCGCAGCGACCCCTCCCGGCGGCTTCGCCGCCACCCTCCCCTCAAGGGGGAGGGGAACGTCGACCTTACTTCCTCGCCCGCCAGTCTTCCCGCGACAGCCGGTAGAGCACATGCCGCTTCAGTTCCGGATGCGTGTCGGGCACTTCGGGATGATCGAAGTCGCCGGATGGCTCGCGGCGCATGCCGAGCCGTTCCATGACGGCAGTGGAGCGGTGATTTTTCTCGACGGCGAAGGAGATGATTTCCGGCTTGCCGAGTGTGTCGAAGCCGAAATCGAGCAGTGCAGCAGCACCCTCAGTGACATAGCCCTTGCCCCAGAATTCCGGTGCCAGCCGCCAGCCGATCTCGATCGTGCCGGAAGGCGCAGCCGGTTCGATCTCGGCGTCGTGCAGGCCGATGAAGCCGATGCAGTCGCCGGTCGCGGCAATCTCTGCCGCCATCCAGCCGTAGCCATTTTCGGTGTTTTCGGCGCGTATCTCGTCCATCTTGGCGTCGGCCTTGGCGCGGTCGCGGCGGAAGGGGAAGAACTCCATCACCGTTTCGTCGGAGTTGATGCGGAAGAACAGGTCACGGTCGCGCTCTTCCCAGTTGCGCAGGATAAGGCGTTCTGTGCGGATCGGTTTCATGCGGCAAACTCCTTCTCGCTGTAGCCCTGAAGATAAAGCAGGGCGGTGAGATCGCCATGGTCGATGCGGACCTTGGCTTCGGCTGCCACCGACGGCTTGGCGTGAAGGGCAACACCAGTGCCCGCCAGGCGGATCATGTCGAGATCATTGGCGCCGTCGCCGACTGCAATCGCATCAGCCGGCAAAAGCCCGAGGCGCGCCGAGATTTCATGCAAAGCCTCGGCCTTGGCGGCGCGGCCGAGGATCGGCTCGGCGACCTCGCCGGTGAGACGGCCGTCCTTCTCGATCAGGCGGTTGGCGCGGTTCTCGTCGAAGCCGAGCATGGCAGCGATGCGGGAGGTAAAGACATCGAAGCCGCCGGAAACCAATGCCGCGTAAGCCCCGTTGGCACGCATCGTGGCGACCAGCTGCAGGCCGCCGGAGGCCAGCGTCAGGCGGTTGGCGATGATGCGGTCGATGACCGCGGCATCGAGCCCTTTCAAGAGCGCCACGCGTTCGCGAAGCGCGGGTTCGAAGGCGATCTCGCCATTCATCGAGCGCGCGGTGATTGCCGCGACATGTGCCTTGACGCCGATCTCGTCGGCGAGTTCATCGATGCATTCCTGGTCGATCATGGTCGAGTCCATGTCGGCGATCAGGATTTTCTTCCGGCGGGTTTCGCTTTCCTGGACGACGACGTCGATGGGTTCGCCATCCAGCGCTGCCCGTAATGCCGACAGGGCCTCGTCCGCCGAAACGGAATCTGGCAGAGCAATATCGCAGGCGATTTTCTCGGATAGCCAGCGAACAGAGCTTGCGCCGACCGCCTGCGAGGCCATATTCGCCAGCGATTGCGAAAGTCGGCCCTGGGCCGGATGGGAAATGAGCGTGGCGACAAGCGACATGGAGAAATCCGGCAAGGCTGAGGGTGGCGGAAGCATCAGGAACGCGATCCTGATAGCCGGGCCGACCGCCAGCGGCAAGTCGGCGCTTGCGCTCGACCTCGCCGAGAAGAAAAACGGCGTGATCGTCAACACGGATTCCATGCAAGGCTATGCCGTGCTGAACGTGCTGACGGCGCGGCCAAGCGCGGAGGAACTGGCGCGCGCGCCGCACCATCTCTACGGCCACGTTTCACCGAGGACGGCCTATTCGACCGGCGCCTGGCTGCGCGACGTGATGAGGCTTATGGGCGAGGGGGTGTTCGAGGAGAGGACGCCGATTTTCGTTGGTGGCACCGGGCTCTATTTTCGGGCGCTGGCTGAAGGCATTTCCGAGATGCCGGAAATCCCGCCGGCGATCCGCGACCGATGGCGCTATCGCCTGCTCGAGGACGGACCTGACCGGCTGCACCGCATCCTGCGGCAGGAGGATCCCGAAACCGCCCAGCGCCTGCGCCCGACCGACGGGCAGCGCATCGTACGGGCGCTGGAAGTGCTGGAGGCATCGGGCCGTTCCATCCTGCGCTGGCAGCAGGAACGCGGGCGTCCGCTCATCGATCGGGCAAACGCTCACTTTTTCGTGATCGAGCCGGAGCGGCCGGTACTTGTGAATCGCATCGACCAGCGTTTTGAGCGTATGCTGGAAATGGGCGCCCTCGAAGAGGTGCGGGCGCTGAGCGCATTGGCGCTCGATCCGGCCTTGCCTGCCATGAAGGCGATCGGCGTTCGGGAGCTTCAGGCAGCCGATTCAGGGGAGTTGGAATTTTCCGAGGCAATAGCACGCGCCAAAATTGCAACCAGGCAATATTCCAAGCGGCAAGGCACATGGTTTCGCAACCAGCTCGGGCCGGAATGGAAACGCATTGGGGCAGCCGAGGCTTTGGAAACGTAAAGGGCAGTGGGGAAATTCAACACGGATAAAGCGGCAGTCGCAGACGTCCCGTCTTCGCCTTGCGGTTGCGGGGATTAACCCTCCGTAAGGCCCAAGGTGGCATAACGGTTTACGAAAGCTCGTCAACGGAAAGAATATGCGCTTCCACCAGTCGGAATCGGCTTTTTTTGTATTGATTACCGTTATTCTCGCGGCCGGAGCGGTGATCGTGCATGCCTACGGCGTTCTTCACACGTCGACCGAGACGCTTTACCAGCCGGAGCGGATGCAGGGCGTCGCCTATCTTTCCAAACTGCTTTTCGCGACCGGCGTTCTTCTTGCAACCGCGCTGTTCTTCGGCATTTTCTTCATCTACCCGCAAATCCGCACCCAGGTGAAAGAGCAGGGCAAGCTGCGCGCCATGACGGCCTCGCTCAGCGCCCGTTCGGTGACGCTGGAACAGGCCGCGCTCACCGACGCGCTGACCGGCATGCAGAACCGGCGCTACTTCGACGATGCACTGAGGGAATATCTCGAGGAGTTTCGCAAGATCGACAAGCCTGTCGGCCTGATGATCCTCGATCTCGACCATTTCAAGCAGGTCAACGACACGCACGGGCACGATATCGGCGACGATGTGCTGCGCGCGGTGGCCAGTTGCCTGAAGGACATGACCCGCTATCACGATGTCGTCGCACGTCTCGGTGGTGAGGAATTCGCGGTGGTCGCGCCCAATATGGACGCCGACATGCTCACCCGGCTGGCCGAGCGCATTCGCAAGGCCATCGCCGCCACCACGGTGTTCAACGGCAACATACGCTTGAAGATCACCACCAGCGTCGGCCTCGCCGTCTGGGATCGCAAGGAGACGGCCGAAGAGTTCTTCCGCCGCGCCGACAAGCAGCTCTACGAGGCCAAGAGGCAGGGCCGCAATCGCGTCAGCGCCTGAGAATTCCACATGAATTCGTGACGCTGGCCTTCTGACACTGATTTTCTGCGCTTACCTAGAGCGCCACGCGTCCTATTGGACGCATAAAGGACGCTCTGGAAATTTGAGTTGGCGCATGATCCTTTCCGAAATCGATTCCGATTTCGGGGTCATGCGCGTGCTCACGTACTTAAATGTACGCTCCGCTCCGGTTCTCGAAAACCAGCGCCATAAGACTCAGCCTGACGAATTCCTGCTGGAATTCTTCCCAAGCCAGCCAGAATTGCAATTGGTGTGGGCGCTGAAAGTCGTTTCGATTTCAATCCGAGCGCGGGCGGAGCCCAAAGGTCGTCGTCTTGAGACCGAAGCTGACATCGAGGTCATCGGCTGCCGGGACTGCGGTCGCAGTTTTGCGATAACCGGGATCGCCGGCCTGGCGCTGCACGTCGACGGCTTCGGAGAAGCCGAGATTCTGCTGCGGGCGGGGCACGTTGCGCAGCCGCTCTACGATCGCGGCTAGGTCGACATCCGCATCGTCCGTGCTGGTTGCATCGGAGGCATGACGTTTGCCGGCACCGGGTATCAGATTGGCCGGCAGGCGCTCGAATTTCAGGCGCATGGTGGTCGCGACACCTTCGCCGAAGGCGATTGCCTCGCGCTGGCCCATGGAGGACAGGAAAGACAGGGTGGAGGCCGAAGAGTCGGCGATCGCCGAGCGGATGATCTTCTGGTCCTGGTCGTTGGCGAGCCGCATGGCGAAGACCGTCGAGCACTGCGACAGGATCGTCGGGTCGAGATCGCCCGGGCGCTGGGTCACGACGCCGAGATAGCAGCCATATTTGCGGCCTTCTTTGGCGATGCGCGACATGGCGTGGCGGGTCGGCGCGAAGCCCAGCCGTGGATCGGAAGGCATGTAGCGATGCGCTTCCTCGCACAGCACCAGCAGCTTCAGCCGCCCCTCGCTCCACAGTGCCAGGTCGAAGGCGAGCCGGGCCAGAACGGAGCAGACCGAGTTCACCACTTCCGACGGCATGCCGGCCATCTCGAAGCAGGTGATGGGCCTGCCTCCATGCGGAATGCGGAAGATGTTGCCGATGGTCTGGTGGATCGTGTCCTCGATCAGCCTGGAGGCGAACATAAAGCGGTAGCGCGGATCGGCGACAGCCGACTCGATGCGCGTCTTCAGCGCGCGATAGACTGGCCGGTCGTTCTTGCTTTCCAGCAGGCCCATGCGCTCGTCGATCTGCTTGATCAGGTCGGCCATGCGATAGGGCACCGGCGTGTCGGCGGTCAGCGCATCGCCGCCGCGACGTATGAAGGTGCCGGCGTTGGGATTGCGATAGAGGTTCTTGGCATGCGGGATCAGGTCGCGCAGGACGTCGAGTTCCTCGGGAACGATCTCACGCCCGCGAAACAGCACCTCCGCGAACTCCTCCAGCCGAAACAGCCAGAAGGGCAGGTCGAGCGACGAGGTATCGACCTTGACGCTGAGTTCGGGCAGGGCGTCGGCGAATTCATTGTGCGGATCGAGGATCAGCACGCGCAGATCGGGCTTGGCCTGGATCGTCTTGCGCAAAAGCAGCGACACGGCGGTGGATTTGCCGACGCCGGTGGTGCCGACCACGGCGAAATGGCGGGTCAGCGTGTCTTCGATGGCGATACAGGCATCGATGGTCTCGTCCTGCGACAATTGCCCGATGGTGACGGCCTTGCGGCCGGCGAGATCGTAGACTGCCTGAAGGTCGCGTGCGCGGATGCGGTGGGCGATCGCGCCGATATGCGGATAGACAGTGATGCCGCGATCGAAGGCCGGCTTTGCCGGCGGCGGGAGATCGCGGACCTCGCCAATCAGCTCGATGCTGACCTCGATGGCGTTGCGGCCGTCATTGTTCCAGACGCGGTCGGATTTGCCGATGGAATAGACGAGACCAACGGTGCGGCAGGCGCCGAGATTGATGGAGATCATGCGCCCGACCGTCCACTGGCCGGTTACCGAACCATCGCTCGCGTCGGCGAAGGCTGCGATGGTGGCGCGGGCGCCGTCGCAATGAACCACGTGGCCGAGAACGCGTGCGTCCGGTTGCGCGTTGTCGCGACGTTCCTGCGAAGTTGGTTCTCCGCCGGATTTCTGCCCGTCGACATACATGGAAATGACTGCGCCTCTCGGAAGTGTCCTATTTGCGAAAAGTCTATCGACATGGGGTTAAGGCCGCGTGTCGGGGCATGGTTGAGCAGTCGTTAAGGATGTCGGTCAAAGTCGCGGGATCGTGATTTCAGAGGCCGCAAATCGGTCACAGGCGGGGATGAGCATCGACGTTACTGAAGGGCGAAAATCTTTGCCCCAATGCCTTCGAACGGCTTTGCGGCAGCATTCTTGGAGGGCGCCATGCGCGTGTCTCTGTCTGGAATTTTCGGCAAAAAAGGTGGCTTGACCGCGATGGCGCTGATCGTGGCGCTGGGCGGAACTGTCTCCGCGCCTTCGGTCTTGCCTGGCAATCAGGCCGCACTGGCTGCGAGCTTCTCCAGCTCGACCCATGAAAGGCTTTCCCGCTACGGTGAGTGGCGAACGTCGTCGCGGTTCGGGCAGGTGTGGGTTCCGACCGTGCAGGCCGGGTGGCGGCCTTATACGGTCGGCCACTGGGTCTGGACTGACGATGGCTGGTACTGGCAGTCCGACGAGCCTTTCGGCTGGGTCGTCTTCCACTACGGGCGTTGGGCTTTCGACCAGGATATCGGCTGGGTCTGGATCGCCGGCAACGACTGGGCTCCGGCCTGGGTCGTCTGGCGCGAGAGCGACGAGGATGTCGGCTGGGTGCCCGCGCCGCCGCCCACGGTCGTCGTCGAGGATGACTGGTGGTCGTTCGTGCCGGTGGTGGCAATCGGTGCAGCCGCGATCCTGCCTGTGCTCAGGCCGGTGAGCGACAACGTCACCTATGTGCGCAATACGACAATCATCAACGAAAACATCACGGTGAACAATTACCGCGGTGCGGGCACGGTTCGCGTCGGCAATAGCGTCGTGCCGGTCAATGCCGGGCCACCGCTCAGCCGATTGCCAAGCACCGTCGTCAAATCGGTGAGGGCGGCGAAGGTGGTGCCGCCGTCCAGCGGTGCGATCGCTACAGCTCATCTCGATCCGTCTAAGGGTGCGGTGATCAAGACGTCGGGAGTAAGGTTGAATCCGGCAGCGCAGCCTTCCGGTTTGGCGAAATCGAATACTGCTCCCGCACCTGCGACGGCTGCGCAGCAGCCCGCAAATCCAGGGGCAGGCCCGAAGAAGCCCGTTGGCGCGACTGCATCCGCTCAAAACGGCAAGAAGCTTCCAACCGTTGCGGCGGGCGCCGGAATTCCAGCCACGCCTTCGGTATTGAAAACCCCGCAGCATCCGGTCAAAGCGGCGAGTGCGACGGCGCAAAAACCGGTTGCCGTGAGTAGACACGTCACCAATGCCGGCGTCGCATCGCAACAATTGCTCCAGCGCCGTGCTGCCTTGCAACAACAGCGCAAACTCGCATCGGCGCAACATCAGGCACGCCAGGCAGCGAAGCACCAGCAAGCAATGGCTATGCATGAGAGGTCGACGGTACACCCGCAGGCAAAGGCCATGGCCCGGCATGTGATGGCACCGGCGCAGGCAAGGCGGGCCGCCAAGTGTGACCCGCACGATCAGCGCTGCAAGCGGCCCGGTTGATTGACGAAAATGTAACCCGGACCCGCCGTTTGACGGGTCCGGTTTCCGTGTGACCGCCGGCTGGCTCGGTTTTCACGTTCCTGTCGACGGCATTTGCTGAAAATGATAGGTTTGCGACGGAGTTGGGTTGGGCGCATTGCGCCCAAGAACATGGGAAATGTCTTGAGAGTATCATTTCCGGTGAATGATCCGAGGTTTGCCGCGCGTGCGGCAACGCCTTCGACCTGCTGTGGACGTCGATGAGGCAGGACGTTGCGGATAAGGCATTGAAGGCGGTCTATGAGGCCGCGCTCATGCCGGAGACATGGCCCGATGCGATGCAGATGATTTCAGCGGCCTGCAACGCTTCGCTGGCGCTTGGCCAGCTGGTCGGCAAGGACGGCTACAACGCGATTGCGAGCCGCGGCAGCGAAGGCCTGTTGCGCGACTATGTGGATGGCGGCTGGCACGAGAACAACCCGCGCATGATGCGGGGGCTGGCGATCACGCAGGCCGGCTTTCGCGGTCTGGTCACCGAGCGGCAGATGTTTACGGCGGAGGAGCGGGCGCGCCTGCCGTTCGAACAGGAATTCGCGCCCAGATATGACATCACCTCGGAAGCGGGCACGGTCGTTGCCTCGCATGCCGGTTCTCACTTCGTCCTGACGGTCCAGCGCGGATTGCGCGCCGGCTCGTTCGAAGACGACGAACTGAAGGCCATGAACCATTTTGTCGACAATGTTGCGGCGGCTTGTTCCTTCGCACTTCGCGCCAAGCTGGAGCAGGCCGCCAATATGCTTGATGCGCTGGGTGCGCGCGGCGAGGCGTTGGCCCTTCTCACACCCGCCGGCCGTATTCTTCACTTCACGGCCCCTTTCGAGAAGCTGCTGGCCGATCGCCTGACGGTCCGAAACAGTCATGTTCACGCGGTCGAGGCCGGTGATGACGTCCGCCTGCAGGAGTTGATCGCGCGGGCCGCAGACAGGCCGGCGCTTGCAAGCGAGCCTTCGAACAGCGTGTTCCTGCGGCGGGCGACAGGCCGGCCGCTCGTCGTGCGCTGCCTGCCGATCGCTGGTGCGGCGCGCGACTTCTTCGGCCTGGCACGCATGATCATGACGGTCGACGATCTCGAAAGACCGAGGTCGACCGCCGTGCATGAGAGCCTGCGCGACGCCTTCGGACTGACGGCTGCGGAAGTGCGCCTGGCAGTGCGGATCGGGCGGGGAGAAATGCTGCGCGCGGCCGCTGCCGGCGAGGGCGTCTCGTTCGAGACGGCTCGCACGCGGCTAAAGCTCATCTTCGACAAGACAGGCACACGCCGGCAGGCGGAACTTGCCGTTCTGATCAGCCGCCTCGGGTGACCAGATAGCCGCCGCAGAATTCTCCTTACGCTGCGTATTTTTCCCGTTGACGCGCTTTCGGAGCGCAACTATGGTTCGCGGCCATGAAGACAGCACTCATTCTCGTAGTAGGAAGGCGCGTGGGCAAGGCGGTGTAACCGCCGGGCGAAATCCCCCCATGCGCAAGACACAGGCTCCCTCGGGGGCCTTTTTTATTGCCAAAAATACCGATACGACCAGCAATCGCAAAAAGCGGAAGAGACGGAACCAGACCGATGAGCAACGGACAGAACGAAACCGGACGGCGTGAAATGAGCGGCGCCGAAATGGTGGTACAGGCGCTGAAGGACAATGGCGTCAAGCATCTCTTCGGCTATCCCGGCGGTGCGGTTCTTCCGATTTACGACGAGTTGTTCCAGCAGGACGATGTCGAGCACATCCTGGTCCGCCACGAGCAGGGCGCGGGCCACGCCGCGGAGGGCTATGCCCGTTCCACTGGCAAGGCCGGCGTCGTCCTCGTCACCTCCGGTCCCGGTGCGACCAACATGGTGACGCCGCTGCAGGACGCGCTGTCGGATTCGATCCCGCTGGTGTGCATCACCGGCCAGGCGCCGACAATGCTGATCGGCACCGATGCCTTCCAGGAATGCGACACGGTCGGCATCACGCGGCCCTGCACCAAGCACAACTGGCTGGTGAAGGACGTCAACGATCTGGCTCGCATCCTGCACGAGGCTTTTCATGTCGCAACCACCGGCCGGCCCGGCCCGGTCGTCGTCGACGTGCCGAAAGACGTCCAGTTCGCCAAGGGCATCTACACGCCGCCACAGACCGCGCCGCGCACCAGCTATCAGCCTAAGGTCCAGGGCGATCTCGAGAAGATCAAGGCTGCCGTTGCGCTGATGGCGGAGGCCAAGAAGCCGATCATCTATTCCGGCGGCGGCGTCATCAATTCAGGCCCCGAAGCGAGCCATTTGCTGCGCGAACTGGTCGACCTGACCGGTTTCCCGATCACCTCGACGCTGATGGGCCTCGGCGCTTATCCGGCCTCCGGCAAGAACTGGCTCGGCATGCTCGGCATGCACGGCAGCTACGAATCCAACATGGCGATGCACGATTGCGACGTCATGATCTGCATTGGCGCACGGTTCGACGACCGCATCACCGGCCGGCTGAACGCGTTTTCGCCGAACTCGAAGAAGATCCATATCGACATCGACCCGTCGTCGATCAACAAGAACGTCCGCGCCGACGTGCCGATCATCGGCGATGTCGGGCATGTGCTGGAGGATCTCGTGCGACTGTGGCGGGCGACCGCCAAGACCGACAAGAAGACGCTCTATCCCTGGTGGGAGCAGATCGCCAAATGGCGCGCGCGTGACTCCCTGGCCTTCAAGCCGAACAACGACGTCATCATGCCGCAACATGCGATCCAGCGGCTGTACGAGCTGACCAAGCACCTCGACACCTACATCACGACCGAGGTCGGCCAGCACCAGATGTGGGCGGCGCAGCATTTCCATTTTGACAAGCCGAACCATTGGATGACCTCTGGCGGCCTCGGCACGATGGGCTACGGCCTGCCGGCGGCACTTGGCGTGCAGATCGCGCATCGGGATTCGCTGGTTATCGACATTGCCGGCGACGCCTCGGTACAGATGACGATTCAGGAGATGAGCACGGCGGTTCAGTATGAGGCGCCGATCAAGATCTTCATCCTGAACAACCAGTATATGGGCATGGTAAGGCAGTGGCAGCAGCTGCTGCACGGCAACCGCCTGTCGCATTCCTATACCGAGGCGATGCCGGACTTCGTCAAGCTGGCGGAGGCCTATGGCGGCCACGGCATTCGCTGTGAAAAGCCGGGCGATCTCGATGATGCGATCAAGGAGATGATCTCGGTGAAGAAGCCGGTGATCTTCGATTGCCGTGTTGCAGCACTTGCCAACTGCTTCCCGATGATCCCGTCGGGCAAGGCGCATAACGAAATGCTCCTGCCGGACGAGGCAACGGACGAGGCGGTCGCCAATGCCATCGACGCCAAGGGCAGGGAATTGGTGTGATCTGGGCGTCGCCCGGCAAAGGCCGTGCGGAAACAAAGCAATAGCCAAGAATTTTGAGAACGAGATTCAACAATGAACGCACAGCTACAACCAACCGGCTCCGCCTATTTCATCGCCAAGGAAACCGAGCGCCCGGAAAACCACACGCTGTCGGTGCTGGTCGACAACGAGCCGGGCGTGCTTGCCCGTGTCATCGGCCTGTTTTCGGGGCGGGGCTATAACATCGAAAGCCTTACGGTTTCAGAGACCGAGCACGAAAAGCACCTGTCGCGCATCACCATCGTGACGCGTGGCACACCGCATGTGCTGGAGCAGATCAAGCATCAGCTCGAGCGCATCGTGCCGGTGCATCGCGTGGTCGACCTTACCGTGTTGGCCGGCGAACTGGGCCAGGACCGGCCGATGGAGCGGGAACTGGCGCTGGTCAAGGTTGCGGGAACGGGTGACCATCGCGTCGAGGCGCTGCGCCTTGCCGAGGCTTTCCGCGCCAACGTGATTGACGCCAACACCGAACATTTCATCTTCGAGATCACCGGCAAGGTGTCGAAGATCGAGCAGTTCATCGCCATCATGAAGCCGCTCGGGCTGGTGGAAGTCTGCCGCACCGGCGTGGCAGCTATGAACCGCGGCCCACAGGGGATGTAGGCAAGTCGTCTCAAAAAAGGGCTCCGGCTGGACCAAATGATCAGCCGGATGTGAAGAGGCGGATCGTGCTAAGAAGGTCAATATTACTGACTTATATTCGGTGAACGATGTCCTCGGAAGCTTTCCTGGCCCTTCTCGTCTATGCCTTCGTGACCTCGATCACGCCGGGGCCGAACAACTTCATGCTGCTGGCATCGGGCGTGAATTTCGGCTTCGTGCGCACGATCCCGCATATGCTGGGCATCGGCATGGGTTTCCTGTCGCTGCTGCTCGGCGTCGGTTTCGGGCTTGGTGCGGTGCTGACGGCTTTTCCGGCGCTGCACACCGTGCTGAAGATCGCAGGCGGTGCGTACCTGCTTTATCTCGCCTGGAAGATCGCCATGTCGCGCTCGATGGGCAAGTCCGGCGAGGCGCAGGCGCGGCCGATGACCTTCTTTGAGGCCTCGGCGTTTCAATGGGTCAATCCCAAGGCCTGGGTGATGGCGATCACCGCCATGGCGGTCTATACGAATCCGGCAGCACCGTTCCTGTCGGTGCTGCTGATTTCCGTCGCTTTCGCACTGGTCAATCTGCCTAGCGTCTCGTCCTGGGCCGGGTTCGGCATGGCGCTGCGCGGCTTCCTGTCCGATCCGGTGCGGCTGAAATGGTTCAACATCGCCATGGGCGTGTTGCTGGCCGCGACGCTGTGGCCGATGCTGAAATAGCGTCAGAACAGATCGATCGCCGGTTTCGTCAGCATCAGCCAGAAAATGGCGAGCACGCTGAAGAATGCTGGAAACCCGCAAGCGAACCAGATCCGGTAGAGGCGGAAATAGCGTGCGGGCAGTTCGGTGCCGTCGGTCGCTGCTTTTCGCGCCAGATTGCGCAGCAGTATCTGGATATAGACGACCGGCAGCCAGAACAGGCCCGTGACGACATAGAGCATAAGGGAAAGCGCGATCCAGCCTTCACTGAGCGACCAGCCGATCTCATGCGCCAGCCACGCGCCGGTGATGGGCTGGAGGATGACGGCGGTTGCGGTGAAGATCGTATCAGCCAGCACGACGGTCCCGCCGACATGGGCGATGATTGCCGGGTTGCGGGTGCGGTGCGCCATGACCATAAAGAAGGCGATGCCGGCGCCGGTGCCGAACAGCACGGTGGCGCCGAGGACATGGATGAGGCGCAGAAGCTCTTCCATGGCTCAGCGCTCGTCCAGTATTGCGAGCGCCACCAGTGCCAACGCGATGGATGGCAAAACCTTGACCAAAGGCCCGAGCGGGTCGACCCACAAAACCGGCGTCAGAAACGTGGCTGCTGTAAGGTAGGCTAGCGACAAAGAGATCATGCCTTTGAGTGCTGTACCGGAATAGCGGCGGACAATGACGCCAAGTCCAAGCGCGATGTCGGCGACGCTGGTGATAAGCGTCAGGGCGGAGGCAAAGGTGAGTGAAGCACCGGCGTCCACCAAATGTTGCGTCGAGGCTGCGAAGCGGAGCAGCGCGATCGCGCCGGACACTATCCAGAATAGGCTCAGCGTGCCGAAGATGACCGGCTTGAGCAGATAGAGCCGGGCGAACCACAGCTCCTGGACGCCTGCCGGCATGTCCGCAAGGGTTTCGGAAAGGGATTTCAGTTGCCGGTCAGGCAAGGCTGGATGTCCCGACACGCCTGCGGCGGCCACATCGAGCGCCGTCGAGCGCAGGGGCGATCGCCAGCCCAGCCTGCCAAGCAGGTCGGCGACTGAAGCGACGGCGCGGGCGGCAAACGCGGGTACGGCGATGAAGGGGGCCGGAGGTAGCCCCAGCCACCGGCGATGGATGGCGACAGCTTCGGAAAGGGAAAGCGTTTCCGGCGCGGCAAGGTCGAGATCGCTGCCGGGCTCGATGCGGCCTGCCAGAGCGTCCGCGACGGCAGCAGTCACGTCGTCAAGCGCTGCAAACTGCATTTGAGCGTCTGCGTGAACCAGCGGCGTTACAAGCGGAAACGCCGCCAAAGCCCTCAGCAGCGCCGAGCCGCCGTATGCGGTTCTGCCTATGATTACGGCTGGCTTCAACACGACGAAGGGAGCGCCGCAGGCTTTCAGTGCTTTGTCGGCGGCTTGCTTGGTGGACAGGAATGGAAGGTCGGCAGCGTTGCCGTAGGCCGTGCCGAGATCTGGACGATGAGCTTTATGTTCAAGCGGGCCGCAGCCTCGTAGAGCGCCCGCATGGCGTCATATTGAACGGCTGCCACATTGTCTCGGGCGCTGTCTTGCAAGGCGCCGGCGCAGTTCACCACTGCATCGATATCTTTCAGCAGTGGCAGCCAGGCTTCCGGGGTGAGCAGCTTGGCGATGTCGGTCGATATCCAGTCAATCTGCGGCATTCGACGTTTCGGCTGGGAAACATCGCGGGCAAGAGCGGTAACGGAATTGCAGCGATCCGACAGCAGTTTCGCAACTGCCGAACCGACGAAGCCGCTGCCGCCTAGAATCAAGACCCGCATTGCTCGACGATAGCCGGTGGCTGGGTTGCGTACAAACAACGGCTGGCCCAAGTCGATGCGCTTGCCGACCGGGCAGGTCGGGCTTAGGTTTCGCGCATGTCACACGATCACGACCATCACCACGACAACGAACTCGATCCGATGGCCGCACGGGTGCGGGCGCTGGAGACGATCCTGACCCAGAAAGGGCTGATCGATCCGGCGGCGATCGACGTGATCGTCGAGACCTATGAGACCAAGGTCGGTCCGCGCAACGGCGCGAAAGTGGTGGCGAAGGCGTGGAGTGATCCTGCCTTTGCCGAGTGGCTGAAAAGCGATGCTACTGCCGCCATCGCCTCACTTGGCTTCACCGGTCGGCAGGGTGAGCACATGCAGGCGGTGTTCAACACGCCGGAAACGCACAACCTCGTCGTCTGTACGCTGTGTTCCTGCTATCCGTGGTCGGTGCTAGGCCTGCCGCCAGTCTGGTACAAGTCGCCGCCTTATCGCAGCAAGGCGGTGATCGACCCGCGCGGCGTGCTTGCGGAATTCGGCGTAACTCTGCCTGCGGAAACGAAAATTCGCGTCTGGGATTCGACCGCGGAGCTTCGCTATCTGGTGGTGCCGGAGCGGCCCACAGGCACTGAAGGCTGGAGCGAAGAACAACTCGCTGAACTGGTGACGCGGGATTCGATGATCGGCACCGGGCTTGCCGGGCAAGCCGCATGAACGGGCCGCAGGACCTTGGCGGGCAGATGGGTTTCGGGCCGGTCGCGCCCGAAAAGGACGAGCCGCTCTTCCACGCCGAATGGGAAAAGCGCGCGCTGGGCGTGACGCTGACTGCGGGTGCGATGGGCCACTGGAACATCGACGAAAGCCGGCATGCACGCGAGAGCCTGCACCCGGCTGACTACTATTCGTCGAGCTACTACGAAATCTGGACCAAGGCGCTAGAGGTGCTGCTTGAGCGCCATGGTTTCGTGACCGCGAACGAACTCGCTCGGGGCAAGGCCCTCAGCGACGGGACCACGCCGAAGCGGGTGCTGAAGGCGGAAAACACCGCTGCGGTGCTGGCCAAGGGCGGGCCTTGCGACAGGCCGGTTGCTGCCGCGCCGCGCTTTGCCGCCGGCGACACAGTGCGGACGAAGAATTTCAACCCGCAAGGCCACACGCGGCTGCCGCGCTATGCGCGCGGAAAGCTCGGCACGGTCGAGGCGGTGCGCGACGGGTTTGTCTTTCCCGACAGCAATGCGCACGGCAAGGGCGAGAACCCGCAATGGGTCTACACCGTCGTCTTCGATGGCCGCGAAATCTGGGGCGAGGGCGCCGACCCGACGCTGACCGTCAGCATCGATGCCTGGGAGAGCTATCTTGAACCGGCGTGAGACGTTGCCCGGATTATCCGCCGATGCGCCGGTCTTTGCCGAACCGTGGCAGGCTGAAGCCTTTGCCATGGTTGTCGCACTGCATGAGCGGGGGCTGTTTTCGTGGAGCGAATGGGCCGAAGCGCTATCGGCAGAGGTGAAGCAACCCGGCGCTGCCGAAGACGGCCATGATTATTATGCGCATTGGCTGGCCGCCCTGGAAAAGCTGCTTGCCGCAAAAGGTGTTGCGCCGCCGCGGGATGTCGACCAGCTTGCGGCCGCGTGGCAGCGCGCGGCCCACGCGACGCCGCACGGCAAGCCGATCGCGCTGGAGAACGACCCGCTGCACGGCGGGTGATCTTTCAGAACTTCGACCAAACAATTTCCGCTTTAAGTATTTGTTTTTACGCAATTCCGAACGGAAAACCGCTTCACTTGAATTGCTCTAAGAAAGACCGCTCCATGCAAGCTCTCCCGACATATGAAGATGTTCTCGCTGCCGCTCGCCGCATCGAAGGTGAGGCACACAAGACGCCGGTTCTTACCTCCAGCACGATCGACGGGGAGATGGGTGCGAAACTGTTCTTCAAGGCAGAGAACCTGCAGCGCATGGGGGCCTTCAAGTTTCGCGGTGCGTTCAATGCGCTGTCGCGCTTCACCGACGCTCAGAAGAAGGCGGGCGTCCTGACATTTTCCTCCGGCAACCACGCGCAGGCCATTGCCCTGTCGGCCAAGCTTCTCGGCATCGCCGCAACCATCATCATGCCGGATGACGCGCCTGCCGCGAAGCGCGACGCGACGAAGGGCTATGGCGGCAAGATCGTCTCCTATGACCGCTACAGTGAAGATCGCGACGAAATCGGACGCCGGTTGCAGGAGGAGACCGGGGCGACGCTCATTCCGCCCTACGACCATGCCGATATCATTGCCGGGCAGGGAACGGCGGCGAAGGAGCTTTTCGAGGAAGTGGGCGAACTCGATGCTTTGTTCGTCTGCCTCGGAGGCGGGGGGCTTCTGGCCGGCAGCGCACTGTCGGCGAAGGCGCTGTCGCCCCAATGCAAGGTCTATGGCGTCGAGCCGGAAGCAGGCAATGACGGCCAGCAATCTTTCCGGGCCGGGCATATCGTCAGCATCGGCACGCCCCGGACCATCGCGGATGGCGCGCAAACACCGTCGCTTGGAAAGCTGACCTTCGACATTATCCGGCGCGATGTCGGCGATATCCTGACGGCTTCGGATGCCCATCTTGTCGACTGCATGCGGTTTTTCGCCGAGCGGATGAAGATGGTGGTCGAGCCGACCGGTTGCCTCGGTTTTGCGGCTGCACGCAACGCGCCCGACAAGGTCAGGGGAATGCGGGTCGGTGTCATCATCAGTGGCGGCAATGTCGATCTCGGCCGGTTTGCGGCCTTGATTTCCGACGGCGCGCAAGCGTGATCAAAGCCGGAACGTCGATTGCGTCTTGCCCTTCGGGCGCGAATCCTGTCTGTCGAAACCATGGAATTCTCTCCGCAACAGGATGATGCGCTGCAGGCGGTGGCGCGCTGGCTGAAGACCGGAAAACCGCAGGTTTTTCGCCTGTTCGGCTATGCCGGAACCGGCAAGACGACACTGGCGCGCTATTTCGCCGAACATGTCGATGGGCAGGTGCAGTTCGCCGCCTTCACCGGCAAGGCCGCGCAGGTGCTGCGCTCGAAGGGCGCAACCAATGCCCGCACCATCCATTCGCTGATCTATCGCCCGAAGGGCGAGGAAGCGGTGTCGGACGAGGCGACCGGCAAGACTTCGATGTCGCCGACATTTTCGCTCAACCGCCAGAGCCCGATCTCCAAGGCCAAGCTGGTCATCATCGACGAATGCTCGATGGTCGACGAGGAACTGGGCCGCGACCTGCTTTCCTTCGGCACGCCGATCCTCGTTCTGGGCGATCCCGGCCAGTTGCCGCCGATTTCCGGCGGTGGCTTCTTCACCGAGCACGAGCCAGATTTCCTGCTTACCGAAATCCATCGTCAGGCGCGCGACAATCCGATCCTCAGGCTGGCGCTCGACGTGCGCGAGGGCCGTGAGTTCATGCGCGGCGACTATGGTACCGCGCAGGTCATCGGCAAGGAACAGGTGACGCAGGAACTGGTGCTGGCGGCCGATCAGGTGCTGGTCGGCACAAACCGCACGCGCAAGCGCTACAATCACCGCCTGCGCGAGCTGAAAGGCTTTACCGCCAGCTATCCGCAGGCTGGCGACAAGCTCGTCTGCCTGCGCAACGACCCCTCCAAGGGGCTGCTCAACGGCTCGCTGTGGAAGGTGATGACCTCGTCGCGCGAAACGGTGAAACCCGGCATCAACCTGCTGGTCTCGCCGGAGGAGGACGATCCTGATCGCGGGGTGGCCAAGATCAAGCTTCTGAAGTCTGTGTTCGAAGACCCGGACGCCGAAGTCCCTTGGCAGCAGAAGAAGCGTTTTGACGATTTCGACTATGGCTATGCGCTGACGGTCCACAAGGCGCAAGGCTCGCAGTGGGACGACATCGTGCTGTTCGACGAGAGCTTTGCCTTCAAGGACACGCGCCAGCGCTGGCTTTACACGGCGATCACACGCGCTGCGCAGCGGCTGACGGTTGTGCGTTAGCCGCCTGCTTCATTCGACGATTTCGAACAGAACCGCAGTAGCGTCGTCGCTCATCTTGAAGCGCGGGAATTTGTGGCCGTCGGGATCTTCGACGCGCTCGATGCGGCGCAATTCTTCCAGCAGGGCCGACAGACCAATATCGCGGGCCGCCTTTACGAACTCGCCGACGCTATAGCGTCCATATTGGTCGCAGAGTGCAGCGAAGCCGTCGCTGCACAAAAGCCCGGAGGCGGGCAGACCGAGGTGGAGTGGTTCCGTAGCCAGATGTTTTGCTGCTGCGGGCTCCGTTCCCAAGGTCCAGACGCCGGCGTCCGACTGGTTGTATGCGGCTCGGCGCTTGCGCAACTCGTCGCGCACGAGCGGATCGTCGGCCAGCGCCTGATGCGCCGAAAAACCGCCGGTATGGGCGATTGCCAGCCGCGCGCCGTCGCGCTCATCGGCAAAGCCGCCCTTGATCGCGCTGGTGTCGAATTCCGCACCGTCTGCACCGAGCAGGAACAGGCGGCAGTCGCCAAGCCCATGCGTGACCACCCCACCTTCCTCGACGCGTACCATCTGAAAGCCGGCGATAGGCAGGTTCCACGGCTCGATCGGCAGCGCGTTGGCGGCTTCCTGGACGACATTGGCCGCGCAGGCGTTGAACTCGTGCACGATGTCGCTCATCGCGCGACCATTGCGCACCATCTCTTCGAACGAATCTTTCGCGAACTGGGCAAGCCATGCCGCATCGGAACCGTTCAGCCCAACGATGCTCTTGCCGCCCAGGCCCGTTGCGCCGTCGATGACGAAGGCGCAACTGGCGTTGCCGCCGGCGGCGTCTTCATTGGGGCGCGAAGGGGAGCCCGGATCGGAGATCGAATCGATGATGCGAATGTTCGGCATGATGGCGGCTGTGTGGCGCGGGGCCGTGACGGGAATGTGACCGCGCTACTTAACCCAACGTCCGCCCGGCGTCACTCCGAGTTCGTGGGCGACGCACCCAGCCAGGCCCAGGCTTCCATTTCTTCTTCGGTATCAAAATGCCGTGTTTCGACCGGGGAAGGTGGCTTGAAAAACCGCTCCAGATACCGCGCGCCGCTGGATTTGCCGACCGTTGCGCAGCGGCGAATATGTTTTGAAGCAATATCGCGGCCTTCCGACGTGGTATCTGGCGAAATCTGGCTCCAGTCTACGCCGTCATTGTCCACCATCTTCACCAGCAGATCGATGCGATCGTGCAGGGCGTAGGCGCCTTCCAGAAGGCCGTAGAAATTCTCGACGTCAGCCGCCGAGATATGTCCGGTAATCTCGAAGGCGTATGCGTCGTCCCGGTTCGTCTCGATGCGCCGAACCGCCGGCATGGAATCCAGTGGATTTAGCATGGCGGCAACCTCCTGGTGTCAAACATTCCAATCTTGTCAGACTGGAACACATAAAGGGCACTGTCTGTTCCCTCAGGACGCGCTATAGAACGGCTGTCCCCTTCAGGAACAAGGCTGCCGACATGCCCGCAAAACTCTCCGTCAACCTCAACGCCATCGCCATGCTGCGCAATCGCCGCGATCTGCCGTGGCCGAGTGTGACCGGGCTGGGACGGGCCGCCCTTGCTGCCGGCGCGCATGGCCTGACGGTGCATCCGCGGCCGGACGAACGCCACACGCGCCTGTCCGATCTGCCGGAGATCAGGGCGCTGATAGATGACGAGTTTCCGCAGGCGGAATTCAATATCGAAGGATATCCGACCGAGGATTTCCTGCTTCTTGTGGAAAAGCATCAGCCGGATCAGGTGACTTTGGTGCCAGACGACCCTGCGCAGGCGACATCGGATCACGGCTGGAACTTCGCCGAGCGATCAACATTTCTGACACCGATCGTCAGGAGATTGAAGAAGGGCGGATTTCGCGTCTCGCTGTTTTCCGATCCCGACCCGTCGCAGGTTTCGGCTGCGCGCGATACCGGAGCCGATCGCATCGAGCTCTACACGGGGCCTTATGGCAGTTGCCATTCCGATTCCGAAAAAGCGCGCAAGGAGTTGGAAAAGCTCGGGAAAACGGCCGATGCAGCGATTGCCGCCGGGCTTGCCGTCAATGCAGGGCATGATCTGGTCGTTGCCAACCTGCCGGCGCTGGCCAAACGGATTCCCGGCCTTGCGGAAGTATCGATCGGGCACGGCTTGACGGCGGATGCTTTGGAATATGGTATGGCCGAGACGACGCGGCGTTTTCTAAAGGCTTGCGGGTGGTAGGCTCGCAATCCTCGCTGCGGCGAGCTGTCGCGGTGCGACTGTTGCTATTGCGCTGCAGCAGGAGTAGATGACCGCCGCCTCATCGGAGTGTCATGCATGGCCCATACCAACCTTGGTACTGAGGCAGACCCTATACAGCAAGCAGCGCCCGCGAGCGAACACTCGCAAAATGCCGGTATTCTCATGCTCGGCGCCCTTGGCGTCGTTTATGGCGATATCGGGACGAGCCCGATCTATGCTTTTCGCGAGGCGCTTGTCGCGTCCGCCAGCCGTGGGCCGATAGCTTCCGAAGAGGCCGTTCTGGGTGTGCTCTCGCTCATCGTCTGGGCGCTGACGATCATCGTCACCGTAAAATACATCATTTTTGTGCTCAGGGCCGATAACAGGGGCGAGGGCGGAACGCTCTCCCTGATGGCATTGGTGCAAGCTGTGCTGAAGAAGCGCTCCAGGATCGTTCTCGCCCTTGGCATGGCCGGTGCGGCGCTGTTCTTCGGCGACGCGGTGATAACGCCGGCGATCTCGGTTCTTTCAGCGGTTGAAGGCATGGAGGTGGTGACGCCGGCCTTCGACCCCTATGTCGTGCCGCTGACACTGCTGATCCTGGCGATACTGTTTTCCGTCCAGCGCTTCGGCACCGGCCGTGTGGCCACGGTGTTCGGCCCGATCACGCTGCTTTGGTTTATTGCCATCGGCATTTCCGGATTGATCCATATTGCCGATGCGCCGACGATCCTCTACGCGCTGAACCCCATCTACATTGTCGATTTCCTGGCGGATTCGCCGAGTGTGTCCTTCGTAACCATCGGCGCGATTTTTCTCGCCGTGACGGGCGCCGAGGCACTGTATGCCGATCTCGGCCATTTCGGCCGCAAGCCGATTGTTCTCGCCTGGCTCTGGATCGTGTTTCCCTGCCTATTGCTGAATTATTTCGGGCAGGGCGCCTATGTCCTGGCCAATGAAGGCAGGATCGGTCACCCGTTCTTCGAGATGAACACGGGCTGGGCGCTGGTGCCGATGGTGGTGCTGGCGACGGCTGCCACGGTCATTGCCAGCCAGGCGGTGATCTCCGGCGCCTACTCGCTGACACGGCAGGCTGTACAGCTCAACATGCTGCCGCGCCTCGAAATCCAGCACACCTCCGAGACGCAGCTCGGCCAGATCTACATGCCGCGCGTCAACGCGTTTCTGGCGATCTGCGTGATGCTGCTGGTCGTCGGCTTCCAGCAGTCGAGCGATCTGGCGGCTGCCTACGGCATTTCCGTCACAGGTAATATGCTGGTGACGACGACGCTGCTGTTCGTGGTGATGAAGCGTATCTGGAAATGGCCGCTCGGCCTGGCGGTTGCGCTGACGGCGCTGTTCGGGCTGATCGATGTCGGCTTCTTCGTTTCCAACATCGTCAAGGTCCTCGACGGCGGCTGGGCATCGCTCGTGGTTGCATTCGTGGTGATCCTCGTCATGTCCACCTGGGTGCGCGGCAGCAACATGCTGTTTGAAAAGACCCGCAAGAACGAGGTGCCGCTGGACTTCCTGGCGGAGAATCTCGCGAAGAAGCAGCCCAGGCTGGTGCCTGGAACGGCCGTGTTCCTGACCAGCGACCCGCAAAGCGCGCCGACCGCGATGATGCACAGCCTCAAGCACTACAAGGTGCTGCACGAGAACAACGTTATCCTGTCGGTCGTGACCGCTCCGCAACCCTTCGTGCCCAAAAGCGAGCGGGTGAAGATGGAGAAGATCAACGACCTGTTCATGCGGGTGTCGCTGACCTTCGGCTATATGGAGCATCCGAATATCCCGAAGGCGCTGGTGATCTGCCGCCAACAGGGCTGGAAGTTCGACATCATGGAAACATCGTTCTTCCTGTCGCGGCGCTCGCTGAAGGCCTCGCCCAATTCCGGCATGCCGCTATGGCAGGACCGGCTGTTCATCGGGCTGGCACGCAGCGCTGCCGACGCGACCGAATATTTCCAGATACCGACCGGCCGCGTGGTGGAAATCGGCACGCAGGTGGCTGTCTGAGGCGAGGGGCTTCGCCTCCGGTTACGGGATGATCCTGCGCCGGCGGAAGTCTTCGAAGACGCTCATGAACATGGCTTCGGTGTCGACGAATTCGTGAAAACCGAGGCGTCGTGCCTTGGTGCCGTCGGCGAAGAAGTCGTAATCCCACGAGAAAACGAAATCGCCGAAGCCCCATGCGGAGACATCCTGGTAGGCGTGCGGCGCAAGCCCGTGCTTCTCCACCATGGCGGTCCACAGCGGCTCCTTGTCGGCCATGATGGTGTTGAGCGACATCGGCAGGGGCGGCGCGACTTCGAGATCGAAGAACCGCGCGATCTTCGGCCACATCTCGCTCCAGCGGAAAAGGTCGCCGTTGTTGATGTTGAAGGCCTGGTTTGCGCAACGCGGGTCGGTTGCCGCCCAGACAGTCGCCCGCGCCAGAAGGCCGGCATCCGTCATTTCCAGCAGGCTGTGATAGGCGCCGGGCTTGCCGGGAAAGCGCAGTGGCAGGCCAAGTTCCTTCGACATCGCGGCATAGATCGCGATGACCATTGCGAGGTTCATCGGATTTCCAAGCCCGAAGCCGACGACGACGGAGGGACGCAGGGCCGACCAGCTCCATGACTTGCCCTGCTGGCGCTGCTCAAGAAACGCCTGCTGGTCGATATTGAACTCGGGCGGCATATGGTTGGCATCGGTCTCGCGCGCCGGCGTCTTGAACGGCCCTAGATGCGCGCCATAGACCTTGTAGCCCTGCATGAGGCTGACATGGGCAAGGTTGGGGGCGACCAGTTCGATTGCCTCGACGACATTGACAAGCATCGCCAGGTTTGGCGCAACGAGTTCGGCCCAGGTCGGGCGATCCTGATAGGCGGCGTAGAAAATGTGGGTGACGTCGCTCAGCCCTGCGAGTTTTTGCGTTACGTCGTCCTTGTCCAGAAGGTCGACCGATATGTGACGCAGGCGATCCGTCGTCGCCCCGCCCCGCCGCGACAATCCGATGATGTCCCAATCGCCAAGCTCTATGAGATGATCGATGAGGTTGCCGCCAATGACGCCTTTGGCGCCGACGACGAGCGCAACTTTCTTCGCAGATGACATGATTTCCTCCAGATTGACGGTGCTTTCTAAGGATATGGAAGGAAAGGATGCTGTGAACTAGAGCGCCCACAAGAACATGATTTGTGAGTTGAAGTTCACAGACGGCCCTTATCGCTCAGGCGCGTTGTCGGCCAAGGGTGGATTGTTTCCAGCCTCATCTTCGCTGGCGGATTCGAATTGCCGAAAAAGGTCCGATTGCAGAAATCGCGCTTGCCAAAATAATGCAGCTTCGGCATAAGGCTTGCGAACCGTAACGTACGGTACGGCTTTATTTCGATAAGCAGGCTTTCAGGAAGCGGACTGGTGGAAACGGCCCTCGAAACCAATGACGGCGAAGAGCTGACGGAACGTCAAAAAGACGTCCTGAACGCTGTCCTGCGCCTTCTGGTCGAGGAGGGCGACCGCCTGACCATGACCGCGGTGGCACGGCGAGCAAGCTGCTCCAAGGAAACGCTCTACAAATGGTTCGGTGACCGCGACGGCCTTTTGACCGCCACCGTGCGGTGGCAGGCCTCGAAGGTGCGCGCCGGCAATTACGACCGCCAGCATCTCGATGCGACAGCGCTGCGCGCCAGTCTCGAGGGTTTTGCCGCCAACTGGCTTTCGGTGATTTCCTCGCGGACCTCGATTGCGCTGAACCGGGTCGCGATCTCTCATGCCGGCTCCGGCGAGGACAATCTTGGCGCCATCGTGCTCGACAATGGGCGCATCGCGATCGGCGAGCGGCTGAAGCCGCTGCTGGAGGCTGGTCGCGATGCGGGCCTGCTCGACTTCAGCGACACCGAAACGGCTTTCCGGACCTTTTTCGGTCTGGTCGGGCGCGACGTGCAAATCCGGTTGCTGCTCGGCGACCGGCTGGAATTGACTGACGCGGAGATCGGCCGGGATGCGGCCGAGGCGACGCGGCAGTTTCTCGCTCTCTACAGAGCAAAAACCGGGGCGGCCTGAGCCGGCCCCTGAAACACCCCGAAGGGAAGGAAGACAAAATGCGCGTTTATTACGATCGTGATGCCGATCTCAATCTGATCAAGGGCAAGAAGGTCGCCATCATCGGCTATGGCTCGCAGGGCCGTGCCCATGCGCTCAACCTCAAGGATTCCGGCGCCAAGGAACTTGCCGTCGCCCTGAAGGCCGGCTCGGCAACCGCCAAGAAGGTCGAGGCAGACGGCCTCAAGGTCATGACCGTTGCAGAGGCCGCCAAGTGGGCCGACCTGATGATGATGGCGACGCCTGACGAATTGCAGGCCGACATCTACCGCGACGAAATCGCGCCGAACATTCGCGACGGTGCAGCCATCGCCTTCGCGCACGGCCTCAACGTGCATTTCGGCCTGATCGAGCCGAAGAAGACCGTCGACGTTCTGATGGTTGCGCCGAAGGGCCCGGGCCATACGGTGCGCGGCGAATACCAGAAGGGCGGCGGCGTGCCTTGCCTCGTGGCCGTTCATCAGGACGCTTCGGGCAACGCACTCGACCTCGGCCTGTCCTATGCCTGCGGCGTCGGCGGCGGCCGTTCGGGCATCATCGAGACCAACTTCAAGGAAGAGTGCGAAACCGATCTGTTCGGTGAGCAGGTCGTTCTCTGCGGCGGTCTGGTCGAACTGATCCGCGCCGGTTTCGAGACGCTGGTCGAAGGCGGCTATGCGCCGGAAATGGCCTATTTCGAGTGCCTGCACGAAGTGAAGCTGATCGTCGACCTGATCTATGAAGGCGGCATCGCCAACATGAACTACTCGATCTCGAACACCGCCGAATGGGGCGAATATGTTTCGGGCCCGCGCATCATCACCGCCGAGACCAAGGCCGAGATGAAGCGCGTTCTGAAGGACATCCAGACCGGCAAGTTCACCTCCGACTGGATGCAGGAATACCGTTCGGGCGCCTCGCGCTTCAAGGGCATCCGCCGCATGAACGACAGCCACCAGATCGAGGAAGTCGGTTCGAAGCTGCGTGCCATGATGCCGTGGATCGCCAAGAACCAGCTGGTCGACAAGGCGAAGAACTGAGGCGATCCACGTCTCTTTTCTCTGCGCGTCCTCGGGCTTTGCCCTGCGGGTGCGCGGGGAATCGCCAAGAACCAGCTGGTCGACAAGGCTAAGAACTAATCCGACCCAACATCTGGGTCAGCGAAAAGCCGGCGGAGCGATCCGCCGGCCTTTTTCGTGTCACCCGTAGTGCCAGCTCGGCTTGGGCTCGGTGCCGGTGAACTGGACACCGATGCGGTCTTCCTTGCGCCACCGCACCACCGACCTGTAGGCAATGCCGTCGACAGGCACGTAAAGCAGGAATTCCGGCGGAACCTGCGAATAGATCGAGATCTTAAGCTCTGCGCCGTCCTTGTGCATGTTGCGGATGGTGCATTTGACCTCGGAATTGGTGATGCCGCTCAAGATCGACGCACCCTTCAGCACGCGCTGGCGGTGTTGGCGTCTGTTCTCGGCATCTTCAGGCTCAGCCACGCGGAGCTCCCCAAACGCTTGCGCATAGTGATTTGACGGTCTGCGAAAATCATAGGTTCCGACGTTCAAGAAATCCTTAAGCCATTGCTTAAATGCCATCCGCGGAGTGCACGCGAAAACGGCGCCGTCCCGGACGGCGCCGTTCTCAAACGCAGTGGAAGACGCTTCCAGCTGTTAGCTGTAAGGCGACCAGCACTGCTGCCGCGGCCCGCCATAGGGCTGGAACGTGTTGTCGTAAGCGCGATAGGAGCGGTAGCGGTTGTAGCACCAGTTGACATGCGCGCGCGAAAGCCGGGCGCGCTGGTAGCGGCGTGGCTGAACGTAGCGATATCGAGGCTCGACATAGCGGTAGGACGGAGCCGAGAAATTGAAATAGATGCCGGAGCCGCCGTAATAGTCGTCATAGCCACCGTAATAGGGGCGTGGGCGATGATGGCGATAGCGCCAGCGGTCGTCGCGATAACGCCAGCTTTCGTTGTTGCGCCAACGCGGGCGATCCCAGTTGCGGCGCGGCCGCTCCCAATTGCCCGGCCGGTTCCAGCCCTGCCGGAATTCACGGTCGCGCTGACGGATAACAACTCCGCCGCCACCGCCGCCGCGACGGAAGCATGATGAGCCCGGAGGGCAGCCCGGCTCCCATTCGCCGCTGCCGACTTTTATGAGCGGCAGGGTGTTTTCCGTGGCCGGTGTCATGCCCTGCAATGGGGCCGCGGCGGGAAGAGCAAGAGCCGGCGCGGAAACGCCAGCCAGAACGCCGAGGGCGATAAGCCCCGAGCGCACCAATGACGAAAGGTTCGGTTTCATTGAAATCTCCTGAGGAACAACTTTTGCAAGCCATTGCCCAACTGCGATGATGATCGGACTTCGACCCTGAACGGTCGATGAACGAACGTTTCCGATTCCTGAAACTGCAACCGGCCCTTGTTTTTGACATTGCTTGCGGGCAAAGCTCGCGCCCATGTCGCTGCGCCTCGCCACCTTCAACGTCGAAAACCTTATGAACAGGTTCGACTATTCCGGTTACCGCAACCAGCTCAACCAGGACCGTACGCTGGCCCTGTTCGAGATCAAGGACGAGGCGGAGTACCGGATTCTGGAGCAAGCGCGCGCCATCGCCCATATCGACGACATGCGCCAGCTTACGGCGCTGGCGATCGCCGAGACGCGTGCCGACATCATCTGCATGCAGGAGGTCGACAATATCGAGGCGCTGCGTGCCTTCGAATATGGCTATCTGTTCAAGATGGTCGGGCAGGGCTATCGCCAGAAATACACGACTTCGGGCAACGATACGCGCGGCATCGATGTTGCCGTGATGATGCGAACTGAAACCGCCGACGGCGAGCCGATCGAATTCGTGCGCATGACCAGCCACGCCCATGTGACATTCCAGGATTTCGGCCTTCAGACGCCGGAACTCACCGCCACCGGCAACGAGCCTTTCGAGCGGATTTTCCGGCGCGATTGCCTGGAAATCGACGTCAAGATCGGCGGCAAGCCTCTGACCATCTACTCAGTCCATTTCAAATCCATGGGCAGCCCGCGAAATGGTGTGCCCGGCCGTGAGGCTTCTGCGCCGATCCGCGACGCTGAAGCGAAGGCGGTGCGGCGGATCATCGAAGACAGGTTCGGTAAGGACAACGCTGGCGGAAAGCGCTGGGTTATCTGTGGCGACTTCAACGACTATCGCCAGCGCGTGGTGATCGGCGGCAGCGCGCATACGGGGTACGATTTCACCGTGGTCAATGAAACGCAGTCGTGCCTCAACGTGCTGCTTGCCGACGGCTTTGCCGAAAACGTTGTCGAAAGACGCCCTGAACTTGACCGCTGGACGCTGTATCATACGCGCGGGCCGGAAGAGCGGCATCTGTGCCAGCTCGACTATGTTCTTCTCTCGCCAGCACTGGCGCGGGAAAATGCCGGCGCCGTGCCGGATATCGTCCGCAAGGGTCAGCCCTGGCGCACGATCTTCCCGCCGGGCCAGGAAGTCGAGCGATACCCGCGCGCCGGCTGGGACCGGCCGAAAGCTTCCGATCACTGCCCCGTCGCGGTGACGCTGAACATCAGGTAGTTCCATGGATTTCGAGATCCCACGCAACACGATCCTGCCGGTGGACGGCATCGAGGTCCGGCTCGATTCATCACCGCATCCCTTCGAACTGGCCAATATAGCGGCGATCGAGGAAAACTGGCTGGCCGAAAAAGCCGCCAATCCGGCATTGTTCGATGGCACCGTGGTGCTGCTTTCCGGGCTTTCCTACAAGGCCGGGAGGCTGGAAGGGGTTTGCCATGCTGTGCGTTTCGCCACCTTCATGCACTGGCGCAAGCATCGTGCGATCTCAGGCGGCGAACACGCCTACGCGCACGCCGTGCTGGTGTCGCGCGACGATGCGCTGATTGCCATCCGCATGGGCGCGCATACGGTCAATGCCGGACGCGTCTATTTCGCAGCCGGTTCGTTCGAGCCGATCGATTTCGTCGACGGCATCGCCGATCTCCATTTCAACATGGTCAGGGAAGTGGACGAGGAAACCGGCATCAACATCAGCCATCTCGTGCGCGGCAAGCGCTATCACGCCTACTCGACCGAGGCAGGCACCGTGATCTTCCGCCGCTACTATATCGACGAGAATGCCGACGTCATTGCCGAGGCCATTCGTGAGTTCGTGGCCGCCGATCCTGAACCGGAGATCGAAGAACCGGTCATCATCCGCAGCCCGGATGACCGGCCTGAAGGGCTGATGCCCCACATGGTGCCGTTGATCGAGTGGCATTTTTCGGTAACGGAATGAAGTTGCCGCTGCGAAAGCGGGACAGCCGGCTATGTCGTATCAGCGCGCGCTACGGTCTTTGCGTCTAGCAGCCAGAAGCAGCACGACGCTGACGCCGAGAATCGCGCCCATCGCCATGCCGAACACGCTGCCGACCCGGCCCTGGAAATCGGAAGTGACGCTATCTGGATGCTGCATGCCATAACGCGCCAGATACAACCACAGCAGCGCCAGCCCAACCTCTACAACCACCACCGTGATCGCTACGCGCGCCGTCCTGCTCATCACCCCTCCCGAATATCGCGATTATTCATGCCGTAGCGCGTCGATCGGATCAAGCCGCGCACCGCGGAGCGCCGGGAAGAAGCCGAACACCATGCCGATCAGTGCCGAGAAACCGACGGCAAGCAGGATGATTGGAATGCTTGGCGCAAAGGGAATGGACAGCGTCAGCGAAGCCGCGCCCGCAAGCGCCAGGCCAATGGCGATGCCGATGAGCCCGCCGAGCAGCGACAGCACGGTTGCCTCGACCAGGAACTGGATGAGGATGTGCTTTTCATGCGCGCCGATGGCCAGTCTGATGCCGATCTCGCGCGTGCGCTCCGTCACCGACACCAGCATGATGTTCATGATGCCGATGCCGCCGACAAGCAGGCTGACGCCGGCAACCGCGCCTAGCATCCCGGTCATGGTGGTGGTGGCGCTGGTCATGGCGTCGGCGATCTGGGTCATGTCGCGGACTTCGAAATTGTCGTCGGCGTCGGGTGCGAGGCGCCGCGTGTCGCGCATGATGCCTTCGATACTTTCCTGCACCGCCGAGGTCGCAATGCCGTCCTGCGCGGCGATGTAGACCGCGTCGATGTTGCGGTTGCCGGCGATGCGGCGCTGGAAGGCCCCCAGCGGCATCATCACGACGGCGTCCTGGTCCTGCCCGAAGCCGGACGTGCCCTTGGCCTGCAGCACACCGATGACCTTGCAGCTCGTCTTGTTGACGCGCACCGACATGCCGTCGGGATCACCCGCGCCGAAGAATTGCTGGCGCACCGTTTCACCGAGGATGCAGACGCCGGCACCGCTGCGCACCTCGGACTCAGAGAAGATGCGGCCGCTCGAGACGTCCCAGTCGCGGGCGATGAAGAAATCCGTGTCCGTGCCCGTCACTTGGGCCGCGATGTTTTCCGCGCCGTAGACGACGCGCACGGTGCTTTGGGAAGCGGCCGAAACCGCCTTGGCGTTGGTCAGGCCCTTGCGCAGGCCGAGCAGGTCCCGCTCTTCCAGCCGGCGAGGGGTGAAGGAGGTCGAGCCGCCGCGCTCGGGCCGGGCGGCGCGCACGACGAGCAGGTTGGAGCCGAGCTTGGAAATGTCGTTTTTGACCTTTTCCGTCGTGCCCGAGCCGATGGTGATCATGGCGATGACGGCGGCGACGCCGATAACGATGCCGAGCAGGGTCAGGAACGAGCGTAGCACGTTGCGGCGAACCGAAAGCAGAGCGAGGCGGATGGTTTCCCAGAGCATCAGGCAGCCTTCCGGTTCAACTGATCGGAGGCGATGTGGCCGTCGAGGAAGCCGATCGTGCGCTGGGCGTAGGCGGCAATATCGGCCTCATGCGTGACCATGACGACGGTCAGGCCAAGTTCCTGATTGAGACGCGTAAGAAGCTCCATGATCTCGTGGCTGCGGGCGGTATCGAGATTGCCGGTCGGCTCGTCCGCCACCAGAAGCGTCGGCTTGGTGACGATGGCGCGCGCGATCGCTACACGCTGCTGCTGGCCGCCGGAAAGCTCGCCCGGCGTGTGGCCCTGGCGGCCGAGTAGGCCGACCTGTTCCAGTGCCTCGGCTGCCAGCTTGTGGCGCTCGCCAGCCGAGGCGCCACGGTAGATCAGCGGCAGTTCGACGTTTTCGGCAGCCGTCGTGCGCGGCATTAGGTTGTAGCCCTGAAAGACGAAGCCGACATAAAGATTGCGCAGCACCGCGCGCCGGTTGCGATCGAGCCTTCCGGCATCGACGCCGAGAAAGCCGTAGCGCCCGGATGTCGGCGTATCGAGGCAGCCGATGATGTTCATGGCGGTCGATTTGCCGGAACCCGACGGGCCCATGATCGCGACGAATTCGCCGCGCTGAATCGACAGGTCGACGCCCGCTAGCGCATGGACGCTGGCTTCGCCTTCGCCATAGGTCTTCCAGACCTGATCGAACGTTATGAGCGGCTTTTCCGTCATGCCGGTCAGTTCCGCGTCTGGCTGCCGGTGATGATGAGATCGCCCGCTGATATGCCGGAGACGATCTCGGTATCCTCGCCGTTCGTGGAGCCGGTCTTGACCTTGACTGCCTCTGGCTGACCATCCTTCAGCACGTAGAGCGTGCGGGTGCCGTCGGCTGCCACCTGGCGCTGGCGCTGGCCGCCGCCGGGACGGCCCATGCGCGGCATGAACAGGTTCTGCAGGCTCCAGCCGCGCCTCGAATCGGCCGCAGGTGGGCGAAAGCGGAAGGCTGCGCTCGGTACGGTGACGATGTTGTTGGCCTCGCGCGTGACGATGGCGACGGTGGCGGTCATGCCGGGCCGCAGCAGCAGTTCGGCATTGTCGACGGCCAGGCGGGCATTGTAGGTCACCACGCCTTCCGTGGTCGTTGAGGCAAAGGAGATGTCGCGGATATCCGCGTCGAAGCGGCGGTCCGGAAAGGCGTCGACGGTGAAGCGTGCCTTCTGGCCCGGCGTCACCGAGCCGATATCGGCCTCGTCGACGGCGGCCTGAAGCTCCATCTGCTTGAGATCGGCCGCAATGACGAACAGCACCGGCGCCTGCAGCGAGGAGGCGACGGTCTGGCCAGGGTCGACCGAGCGGGTCAGGATGACGCCGTCGATAGGCGCATAGATGGTGCTCTTCGCGAGATCGGCCTGCTGCAGCTTCAGATCGGCGGCCGCGATTGCCAGATTGGCATCGGCACTCGCCACCGCGCTCTCGGCGCGGTCGCGCGCGGCCTGTGCGGTATCCACAGTCTGATCGGCGACCATACCGCGGGCGGAAAGCTGGCGCGAACGGGCCAGCGTCTGTTCGGTTTCCTTCAGCGTGGTCTTCGCATCAAGAACCTTTGCCTCGGCAGCCTTGACTGAAGCCTGAGCGCGTTCGATCTGGGCAAGCAGCCGGGTGGTGTCGAGAGCGGCAAGCACGTCGCCCTTTCGCACTTCCTGGTTTTCCTCGGCGGAAACGGAACGGACGACGCCCGAAAGCTCGCTGGAAATGTCGACCTGGGTCAGCGGTTGCAAGGTGCCGGTTGCCGACACCTCCACGACGAGATTGCCGGTTTCGGCAGGAACGGTGGTGTAGCTTACCGCCGCAGAAGACGGCCCTGAGACCATGTAGTATCCGCCGCCGGCGACGAGCGCGAGACCGACGAGCGCATAAATCCAGCCACGCCGACGCTTGCGTCCGCGTCCCTTGTTGTCGAGGCCAAGAGCGGCTTCGACCGTCGCTGGAGTTTCCGTCACTGGCCGATTGACAATCTGGTCCATGCCGGCCCCCTATGCATGCGAAAATCCCTACATCTCGACAACTCGTGGTTAGAGCCGAGGATTACAAGTTAAATTTCGCTCATGTTTGGGGCGGGAAACAGGAAAAAGAGCCATGAAGGGCAGGAAATACCTCGTCTATGACGTGTTCACGGGCGAAAGGCTGGCCGGCAACCCGCTGGCCGTGGTGCTCGATTGCGATGGCCTCGATACGGCGGGAATGCAGCGCATAGCGCGCGAGTTCAACCTGTCGGAAACGTCGTTCGTGCTGCCGCCGGAAAACCCTAAGCACAAGGCAAGGGTGCGCATCTTCACGCCGGTCTACGAGATGCCCTTTGCCGGCCATCCGACCGTCGGCACGGCGATTGCGCTGGCGGAACTGGACGGCGGCGGCACGGACGAGCTTTTCGTGCTGGAGGAGAATATCGGGCTGTTTCGCTGCGCGATCTCGCGCAGCAAAACGGGCATCTTTGCGGAGTTCGACATTCCCGAACTGCCAAAACAATCGGAACTGACGGTGGAGCCCGAAGTGATCGGCGCGGCCCTTGGCCTCGACCCGCACGAGATCGGCTTCGAGAATCACCGCGTCAGCCTATGGTCGGCTGGTGTGCCCTATCTGACAGTGCCGGTCGCGAATCTCGATGTCGCCAAGCGGGCGCGAATGGACAGTCCTGCCTGGCTGGAATTCACGCCAAGACGCACTGACGGCAAGCCGGCCAGCGCCTATGTCTACACACGCGACACCGTCCATCACGACAGCAGCTTCCATGCGCGCATGTTCGTGGCGGGCAGTCCCTCCTATGAGGATCCTGCGACGGGATCGGCTGCGGCGGCCTTTTCCGGTGCGATTACGCATTTCGACGCTCCGAGCGATGGTCCTGCGCGATTCTGGATCGAGCAAGGCATGGAAATGGGCAGGCCCTCGCGCATCCGGCTGGAAATCGATGTGGAGGGCGGCAAACTGGCCGCCGCGCGCATAGGTGGAAACGCCGTCAAGATCGCGGAGGGAATGCTGTTTGCATAAATGACGCAGCCGAAAATGATCTTTGACGACGAATGATTGATTTAGGGGGCTGGACAGGCCGGAAAGGTATGGCTATATCCCGCGCCAACGCCGGTTCGCCGGTGGAGTGGGTGCGTAGCTCAGTTGGTAGAGCAGCTGACTCTTAATCAGCGGGTCACAGGTTCGATCCCTGTCGCACCCACCACTTTCTTCCCTTAACATCAACAGCTTGTCTCGGCCTGATGCGGTTCGATCGGCGCCGAGGCGCTTCAATCGCGCCGGCTGGATGCAACCGCAATGCGGCTCCCCCTGGCGAAGTTCGTAATACGGCGGCATGTGTCGTATCGAAGAGGTTTGTCGTGCAATGGTCTTCATTGCCGGCCTATGTTACCCGTTGAATGGCGTTCGCAGCCCTGTCTCGCCGGATAACGAAGGGAAGAACACGATGCCGACCTTAAGCAATGGTAGCGAGCTTACCGTCTGGGAAGACGTCAACAACGAGAGCCCCGACGCGGTTCTGTTTTCCATAACGGAGACTGACGGCGACGTTCTCGGGCCGACAGGGGCGCACACGGATTTTCCGTTCGGCTGGGTCGATGTGGCTTCGGTCGATGTCTTCGACGGCTTCTTCACCGTCTCCACCTTCACCAATGACGGCAGGACCGAGCTCTTCACGACGATAGAAACGGCCGTCTTCGACAATGACGGCAACTATATCCGCACGCTGTCCGATCAGGCGGCCTATCTGTCGACCCAGATCGTCTCCGTCAGCGCCGATAGCCCGAACGACATCACGGTGACGTGGACCGGCGCCAACGAATATTATGGCGGTGAAAACACCCAGTATGGCCAGCATCAGATCATCCTGGATGGTGGCGTGGTCCAGCCCGACACTTTCATCAATCACGCTCCCACGGTCAGCAATCTGAGCTTCACACTTGCGCCGGGACAATCTCTCGACGACATCAAGTTCAGCGCGACGGATGCGGATTATGATTTGCTCAGCTTTGTCGTCGTCGACGGGCCGGACCACGGCACGCTGCAGCAGGAAACGAAATATGAGGCCGGTTACTATCCGTTTCACCAGGGCCATTATTTCGACAGCCTGCACTATCACGCGGATTATCTGAACGGGAACCTCTTCGATTATGCGCCCGAGGCAGGCTTCATCGGCACCGACACATTTACCGTCTATGCCACCGATGGCCAGGGCAACAGCAACGTGGCGACGATCACCATCACCGTCGCTCCGCCGGCCGAAAGCATCACGCTGACCGACGCCAAGGACACCGTCAGCTACAAGGCCTACGATCACGCCGTTCTGGTCGCCGCGAATGGCGGTAACGACCGCATCACCGGCAGCAAGTTCAACGATTCCCTCGATGGCGGTGCCGGCAACGATCGCCTACGGGGCGGTGCGGGCAATGATGAAATCACTGGCGGGGCGGGTAACGACCGGCTTCGCGGCGACGCAGGCGACGATATTCTCAACGGTGGTGCCGGCAATGACCGGCTTCACGGTGGTATTGGCAATGATATTCTCAATGGCGGTGCCGGCCATGACCGACTCTCGGGCGGGGCGGGCAACGATACCTTCGTCTTCGATACCGCGCCCGGGTCAGCGAACCACGACAGGATTCTCGACTTCAGCTCCGCCGACGACATTATTCAGCTCGACGGTGCTGTCTTTGCCGGGCTTGCTGCCGGCGCACTGGATGCCGGGGCATTCGCGATCGGCAAATCCGCCGTCGATGAGAATGACCGCATCATCTACAACAAGGCCTCCGGCAATCTGCTGTACGATGCGGACGGCGCGGGTGGCGCAGCAGCGGTCAAATTCGCCGCTGTAAGCCACGGCACGTCTCTTTCCGCCGGCGACTTTTTTATCGTGTAGGCGCAAATTCCCGACGGCCAGTTTTGCATTGGCCGTCTCGGAGCGCTTTGAGAAAAATAGCCTCTATCCCGCCAGCGCCTGATCCAGATCCGCGATCAGGTCGTCGCCGTCCTCGATGCCCGCCGAAATGCGCACCAGCGAATCGGAGATGCCGAGCGCTGCTCGCTGTTCTGCCGGAATGCTGCCATGGGTCATCAGGGCAGGGTGCTCGATCAGGCTTTCGACGCCGCCAAGGCTCTCGGCCAGCGCAAAAAGCTGGGTCCGTTCGAGGAAGCGCTTTGTGGCGGCGAGGTCGCGGTCGAATTCCACAGTGATCATGCCGCCGAAGGCATGCATCTGCGCCTTGGCGATTGCGTGCTGGGGATGGCTTTCGAGGCCGGGATAGATGACGCGGCGGACATCCGAACGGTTTTCCAGCCATCTCGCGATCTTCGTGCCGTTCTGCGAATGCCTTTCAACCCGCAGCGCCAGCGTCTTCAGGCCGCGCAGGGCCAGGAAGCTGTCGAACGGTCCTGAAATCGCGCCGACGGCATTTTGCAGGAATTTAAGCTGGTCGAAGAGTTCCTTGTTCTCGCCGACGACCGCGCAGCCGCCGACCATGTCGGAATGGCCGTTGAGATATTTGGTCGTCGAGTGGACGACGATGTCGATGCCGAGTTCCAGCGGCCGCTGGATATAGGGGCTGGCGAAAGTGTTGTCGGCAACCGAGATCAGGCCCTTGCGGCGCGCGAGAGCTGCCACGCCCTCGAGGTCGACGATGCGCAGCAGCGGGTTGGTCGGCGTCTCCACCCAGAGCATCTTCGTCTCGGGCCGGATGGCGGCTTCGACTTTGGCGAGGTCGGTGAAGTCGACAAAGGTGATGTCGAGATTGGCCGTACGTTTGCGCACCCGCTGAAGGAGCCGGAACGTGCCGCCATAGATGTCATCGGTGGCGACGATGTGCGCGCCGGCGTCGAGCAGTTCCAGCACCGTGGCGATTGCTGCCAGCCCCGAGGCGAAGGCAAAGGCGCCCGAGCCGCTTTCGAGATCGGCGATGGCGCGCTCGAAGGCAAAGCGCGTCGGGTTCTGGCTGCGCGCATACTCAAAACCCTTGTGCACGCCGGGGCTTTGCTGGGCATAGGTCGAGGTGGCGTAGATCGGCACCATCACCGCGCCGGTCGTCGGGTCGTGGCTCTGGCCGCCATGGATGGTGCGGGTGGCGAAAGCCAGACGGTTCTTCGGCGAAGTGGTCATCGTGCGCGCCTCAAATGGTTGATCAGGTCGATGCGGGTGATGAGACCAACGAATTCGTCGCCATCGAAGATGATGGCGACCTCGTTGCGGTCGAAGACGGGCAGCAGAGAATCCAGTGTCTGGCTCGCCTGGAGCGTGTGGAGTTCCGAACTCATGGCCGAATTGACCGGGGCGTTGAAACGATCCCAGCGGCTGTCATAGGGGCCGTCGACCACGGCCAACACGTCGCTCTCGTCGATGATGCCGACGAGTTTACCGTCGTCGAGCACCGGCAGTTGCGAAACGTCTGCACGGCGCATGCGGCCGTAGGCTGTCAGCAGGCTGTCGCCGGGGCCGGCGAAGACGGTGCCGCCCTCGCGGTGTGAGCGGGCGACGAGATCGCGCAGATCGCCGTGGTTGTCGCGCTCGGAGAGGCCCTGTTCGGCCAGCCAGAAATCGTCGAACACCTTGGACAGATATTTGTTGCCGCTGTCGCAGACGAAGGTGACCACACGCTTCGCGGTGGTCTGCTCGCGGCAGTAGCGCAGGGCAGCCGACAGCAGCGTGCCGGAAGAGGAACCGGCGAGGATGCCCTCACGGGAAAGCAGGTCGCGCACCGCCAGCATGCTCGCCTTGTCGGGGATCGAATAGGCCTTGGAGACGAGCGACAGATCGGCGTTGGGCGGCACGAAATCCTCACCGATGCCCTCAACGGTCCAGCTGCCTGCCTCTTCCATCTTGCCGGTCTTGATGAGCGGCGCCAGCACCGAGCCGACGGGATCGGCAAGCACCATCTCGGTCTGCGGTGATACCTCCTTGAAGAAGCGGCCAAGGCCGGTCAGCGTGCCGCCCGAACCGACGCCGACGACCACTGCGTCGACCTTGTGTTCGAGCTGTTCCCAGATTTCCGGCCCGGTCGTGGTTTCGTGGGCCAGCGGATTGGCCGGGTTGGCGAATTGGTTGACGTAGAAGGCACCGGGAATGCCGGCGGCGATCTTCTCGGCCATGTCCTGATAATATTCGGGATGGCCCTTGCCGACATCCGAGCGGGTGAGCCGTACGTCGGCGCCCAATGCGCGCAGATGCTGGATCTTTTCACGCGACATCTTGTCGGGCACGACGAGGATGATGCGATAGCCCTTGGGAATGCCGACCTGCGCAAGGCCAAGCCCGGTATTGCCTGCCGTCGCCTCGACAATCGTGCCGCCGGGCGCCAGGCGTCCGTAGCGTTCGGCGTCGGCGATCATGGAAAGCGCGATGCGGTCCTTGATCGAGCCGCCGGGGTTCTGGCTCTCGAGCTTGATGAAGAGCCGGCATTTGCCGGTGTCGAATTTCGTCAGCTCGACCACCGGCGTCTCGCCGATCAAGTCGAGCACCGAGGAATAGGGCTTGCGCAGACGTGTCATCGTTTCCTCCGATTCTCGCATACGGCGGCTTTGACCGCTCTGGCCCGGTTCGACCCGCGGTGCCGGGCGGGTGTCACGTTACAGATAGCAGTCGCGGGAGGTTTTCACACCTGTCCGCTGTGATCTGGAATTGAATTCTATCTGAGGCAAACGGCGTGCGGACAAAAGCCAAATAAGTCTAACAATAGTGATGTAATAGAAATTTGAATCCTTCCTCGTTTTTCCTGCCTTGACTGCCACATTAGGTTCGAGCCGGAACAGTTGACTTGAACCAGCGTCGTCGGGCAAATGCGTCGAGCCGAACGGAGAACGACATGACGAGAATTCTGCTTGTGCTGACGGCCTTGACGGTCCTGTCCGGTGGCTTGCTTGCGGGCTGCGCTTCAGACGACGGCTACGCGAGCTGGAGCAAGCGCGAGGAAGCTATGACGCCGTTGAAGAAACGGACTGATCGCGGCGGCGGCCAGTCGGGCAACTGAGGGCTGCTGCAATTTTGACTTTGCCCGTACGGGATCGGACCGAGGCGGGCAATTCAGGTGCTACAATGACTGCGCGCCATGTGAGGCCGGCAATCGCAAGCCGTTGAGCGGTTCCGTTCAAGCCGAGGCTTTTTCCTCGTCTTCTTCTTCGTCGCTATCGTTGTCATCCGCTTCGGCTACGACTTCGTCGCCGTCTTCATCTTCATCCTCGTCATCGCTCGCCATTTCGTCGAGAACCTCTTCTCCGGCAGCAAGCGCTTCTTCCTCGGAATCGTATGGACCGACCCGTTCGTCATCGCCGCTGATCGAGTAGTACCACTTGTCGTCATCGTTCTTCTGATGGGCCGTCACCTTGGCAGTCTGATCGTCGGACATGGTCGCCTCCGTTGGTGTCCTGATGCCAGCGCAGCTTAGTTTTGGGTGTGTATCGGCGGTATGACATGAGGGCACATATCAGCAGCGATCGACCACGAATGCGTTGATTTCAGGCGAGGCGATTTCAGGCTGGCGCGACCCGCCGCGTGCGCGCCATCAGGTTGAGCAGGTTGCCGCCGAGGATGAGAGCGGCGCCGATGGCGGTGAACATGTCGATCTGTTCCGAATAGACCAGCCAGCCGACAAGCGCGGTCGCCGGCACGCGCACGAAATCCATGGGCATGACGACTGTCGCGTCAGCGTGGGCGACCGCACGCGCCATGCAGTAGTGCGCGTAGGAGCCGGAAAAGGCGATGACGAAAATCCATGGCCAGACATGCAGCGATGGCCAATGCCACTCGTGTAGCGCCGGAATGAAGCCGATGACCGACTGGATGACCAGCATCCAGAAGATGATCTTTACCGCGCTGTCCTTCCGCGTCAGCGCCTTCACCAGCACGAAGGAAATGGCAAAGCAGACCGCGGCGGCGAGCACGACAAGCTGGCCGGCATTGACCTCGGCAACGCCCGGCCGGACGATGACCGTGACGCCGATCAATCCGAACACGATCGCGCCCGTCTTCCAGATATTCATGCGCTCGCCGAGGAAAGCCATGGCGAGCAGGGCGGTCCAGATCGGCGCGGTGAACTCGATGGCAATCAGCTGCGCAAGCGGGATCAGCGTCAGCGCAAACAGCCAAAGGGCCTGGCCGGCATAGTGGGCGATGTTGCGGGACAGATGCTGCAAGGGCAGCGTCGTCCTCATTGCCTTGATGCCGCCGCTGCGCAGCACCAGCGGATAGAGCATGAGAAGGCCGATGATGGAGCGCATCTCCATCACCTGGAAAACGTTCAGCTCCCTGGTCGTTTCGCGCCCGGCGATCGTCATGGCGAGCATGCAGGCCAGCGAACCGCCCATCCACAGGGCTGCCTTGAGATTGGATTGGGGTGCGGTCATTGCCGACTTATGCGGCAGGTATCACGGTGGCTGCAACCACTACGATAGATCATTCGCATGGGCCACGGCACTCCACATCGCGTGCTTCCTGGTGTAGTTGAGCGCTTGCAAGGGGAGCGGCGTTTTGAATTCAGTCGATGTTCTGGTGATAGGGGCAGGTGCGGCCGGCATGATGTGCGCCATCGAGGCGGGCAGGCGCGGCCGTTCGGTGCTCGTCATCGATCACGCCTCCAAGCCGGGCGAGAAGATTCGCATTTCCGGCGGCGGGCGCTGCAACTTCACCAATATCCACGCCAGCCCGAAGAATTTCATCTCGCAGAACCCGCACTTCTGCATTTCGGCGCTCAGCCGATACACGCAGCGGGATTTCATTGCGTTGGTCGAGCGCTACGGCATTGCCTATCACGAAAAGACGCTTGGCCAGCTTTTCTGCGATGGCTCGTCCACGCAGATCATCGACATGCTGCTCTCCGAGATGAACAAGCAAGGTGCTGCGCTGAGGCTGGCGACGCGGGCCGAACGGATCGACAAGATCGACGGTGGCTTTGCGGTCCAGCTGACGGACGGCACGGTTCGCTGCCAATCGCTGGTGGTGGCGAGCGGCGGCAAGTCGATCCCGAAAATGGGCGCTACCGGTTTCGGCTATGAGGTGGCTGCGCAATTTGGCGTGCGGGTGGTGGAAACGCGCCCGGCACTGGTGCCGCTGACCTTCGACCAGAACATGCTGGAGCGGCTGAAGCCGCTGTCCGGCAACGCGGTGGACGCCGTCGTCTCCTGCGGCAAGACGAAGTTCTCCGAAGCGATGCTGTTCACCCATCGCGGGGTCAGCGGACCCTCGATCCTGCAAATCTCATCCTATTGGCGCGAAGGCGATGAGATCGCCATTTCGATGGCCCCAGGAATCGACATTTTCGAAACCCTGCGCACTGCGCGCGCGCAGAACGGCAAACAGGCGTTGCAGACTGCCTTGTCGGTGCATCTGCCGAAGAAGCTGGCGCAGACCATCGCTGAAGAGCTCGGCATGACCGGCCATCTTGCGGATTTCTCTGACAAGCAGCTCCGAATTGCCGAGGGCAGGGTCAATGGCTGGCGCATCAAGCCGGCCGGCTCGGAAGGCTACCGCACAGCCGAGGTGACGCTCGGCGGCATCGATACGCGTGATCTCGATTCAAAGACGATGGCGGTTAAGGCCGTCCCTGGGCTTTATTTCATCGGCGAGGTTGTCGACGTAACCGGTTGGCTCGGCGGCTATAATTTCCAGTGGGCGTGGTCTTCGGGCTGGTGCGCGGGGCAGGCGGCATGAGCATCGTGATGGACGGTGTGCTGGCTGAGGAAGGCGATTTCGTCCCGCGCCCGCATCAGCTCGTCGCACGCGATGCCATTCTGGCGGCGCGCGAAAAGGGCCGCCCCGGCTTCCTGCTCGGCGATCTCACCGGCCTTGGCAAGACGCTGTCGGCATGGCTGGCGGTGTCGGCGATGCCGGAGGCGGACGTTCTCGTCATCTGTCCCAAGGGTGCCATTCCGCAGTGGCGGCGCACCATAGCGCGGTCTCCCGACGCTAAAAAGCGCGTCACCATCATGAATTTCGAGCGGACTAAATCGCTGCTGGCGCCGCCTGCCGCCAGCACCAAGCGTTCGACGCGGGCGAAGAACAACGAGCTTGCGCGGCATGGCGCGCCCAAGCGCATCTGGCCGATCGTCATCATCGACGAGAGCCATCGCATCCGCAATCCGGGCGCCCAGCAGGGACTGGTGTGCCGGCAGATGGCGGCGGCGGCCAATTTCACCATCTATATGAGCGCGACCGCCGGGCAGTCACCGCACGAACTGTCGTATCTCGGCAAGTTGCTGGCCTATGCGACCGGCGGCGCAAGCGGCGAGATCGATGATTTCCGCAGGCTGATGAAGCGGCTGGGCATCGGCCGCGCCAAGGGACGCTGGAAGAACTGGTCGTGGGAGCCGAACGAGACCGACCGCAAGACCATGTCGAACCTTCTCTATCGCGGCGAAAACGCCATCGGCATGCGCCGCCGCCCCGAAGACATCGCCGGCTGGCCGGAAGTTCAGCGCGAACTGGCGCCGACGGCGCTCGATGCCGCCGGCCAGCGGCTTTACGATTCGACATGGCGGGAATTCCGCCGCGAACTCGGGCTTCTCGGCGGCAGCACGCGGCGCGCGGCCGGCTGGGCCGCCGATCTGCGCTTTCGCCAGAAGGCCAGCCTGATCCGCACCACCGGCACGGCGGAATTCGCCGACGATCTTCTGGCCAACGGCCAGCAGGTCGCGATTTCGGTGGCGTTCCTTGAAACCAGCGCCATGCTGGCCGAAAAGCTCGCCGGGCGCGGCTGGGCGGTCGGCGAAATCAACGGCGAACAGTCGGGCGATGCCAATGAACGCACGCGCGTGGCCTTCCAGACCGGGCAACTGGACGCTGTTATCTTCACCGTGACCGAATCGATCTCGCTGCATCAGGGCGAAATGCCGGGCGGCGAGCGCGAACGCTCTCTGGTCGTTCACGACATGCGCCACAGCGCCATCCAGCTTCAGCAGATCGAAGGCCGCTGCCATCGCGACGGCAAGCGCGCCATCATCTACTACGCCTATGCCGAGGGCACGGTGGAGGAGCGCATCGGTGCGACCGTCATTGCCCGAATGATGTCGATGGACGGTATGGCCGGCGACGATACGCGGCTGCTCGAGGAGATCGCGGCGGTGGTGGGCGTTTAGGAAAGCATTCCCTCCAAACCGCTGGCGCCCCGAAAAAATGACTGTGGCGCTGCTTTTTGCGTGCCTAATGCGCGAAAAGGGGGCAGGCGAGCCAACCGTTCCGGCACGCCTGGAGGATCACCATGATGAATCCGGCTATAGCCACCGATCCGCGCCGCGCCGATTATCTCGATAGCACCTATTCCTGGACGCGCCTTGCCATTTCGGTGCTTGTCGCGACCATCGGCGGTGTCGGCATGTGGGCGGTGGTGGTCGTGCTGCCGGCGGTGCAGGGCGAATTCGGCATCGATCGCGCTGATGCCTCGCTACCTTACACGATGACGATGCTCGGCTTTGCCGTCGGCAACGTGGTGATCGGGCGCTTCATCGACCGGGTCGGCTTCATGCTGCCGGCGCTTGTTGCGGCCGTTGCCCTTGGCGCCGGCTTCATTCTTGCAGCCTTGACCACATCGGTCATTCAATTCGCAGTCATCCAGGGACTTCTGATCGGGATTGGTTCTTCTACAACCTTCGGCCCCTTGATCGCCGATATTTCGCACTGGTTCGACCGCCGCCGTGGCGTGGCGGTGGCTGCTGCGGCCTGCGGCAACTATCTGGCCGGTGCCTTGTGGCCGTTGGGCATGCAGGATTTCATCCCGTCCTATGGCTGGCGCGCGACCTATATCGGCATCGGCGTCATCTGCCTGGTGACGATGATACCGCTGCTGCTGTTTCTGAAGCGCAAGGTGCCGGTGGAGGCGCATTCCGGTGCCTCCGGCTCGGGTTCGAAGCGGCAAGTGCAGACGATCGGCGTGTCGCCAGCCGTCTTGCAAGGCCTGCTGATCGTTGCCGGTCTCGGGTGCTGCGTGGCGATGTCGATGCCGCAGGTTCACATCGTCGCCTATTGCATGGATCTCGGATATGGCGTGGCGCGGGGAACCGAGATGCTCGCGCTGATGCTGGCGGGCGGCATCGTCAGCCGCCTGGTTTCGGGTTTTCTGGCAGACAGGATAGGCGGCATCAGGACGCTTCTCATAGGCTCGGTTCTGCAAGGCATCTCGCTGCTTCTCTACATTCCATTCGACGGGCTGGCTTCGCTCTACCTGGTGTCGCTGGTCTTCGGCCTTTCGCAAGGCGGCATCGTGCCGTGCTATGCGATCATCGTGCGCGAATACATGCCGGCGGCGGAAGCCGGCCAGCGCGTCGGCGTCGTCATCATGGCAACGATCGTCGGCATGGCGATCGGCGGCTGGATGTCCGGCTGGATCTACGATCTGACGGGATCCTACGCGGCTGCATTCCTGAACGGGATTGCCTGGAATCTGCTCAACGTCACTGTCATGGTGCTGTTGTTGTGGCGCTCGCGCATCGCGCAGCCAATCAGAGCCTGACCGGCTGCCGATCTGCTTTTCGTCAACCGCCTCTTAAAACCTTTCGCGCCATGATGCGGCCATGGTTGGTTTCGCGCTTCCAAAACTGAGATGGCTGGTGATCGGTGCCGCGGGCGCCGGCATATGGGCGATGACGCAAGAGCCGCCATCGAAATTCCATGCCCAGCAACGGCCGTCAAAACCGGTGGAACGCAAGGCGGAATTGCCCGATACGCCCAAGAAAGCCGGACTGCCCGATACGCCGGCGAAGATCGCGCCACCGGTGCCGCGTCCTTCGCAGGTGATCACCAGTTCCATCGCGCGGCCGGACCGTCCCGTGCCGGACAGAGCGGCCCGTTCAGATGATTCGCTCTACACGACCTCGCGCGTGAACATGCGGGCGACGGCGAACCTGTCAGCCTCCGTCGTGGCGACACTGGGACCGGGTGAGGCGGTCAAGGTGATTATTCGCGACGGCAAATGGCAGCTCGTCTCGGTACGAGGGCGCAAGGGCTGGATCCACGGCGACTATCTGCGCCCTGCCGGCTCGGATGCACCGCGACCGAGCCTGTCGGTACCGGGCAAGGCCACCAATGTCAGCACGAAGCCGGACATGCCTCGCGCCATCCGTCCTCAGGGCTATGTCGCTCCCAAATCCGAATCGACCAACCTGTTTTCCAAGGCCAAAGCCCTGTTTGGCGGACGCACGCCGATACGCGCGCCGCAGGAAGGCGATTGCCAGTGCCCTTACGATCTGATGATCAACGGGACGCAATGCGGCGACCACAGCGCTTATAGCCGCCGCAGCCGCCGGAACGTTCAGTGCTATCTGTGATCTAGGCAATTCCAGCAAAAGTGTGCAGCGGTTTTGCGTCCGGAATTGCGTAAAAACAACGCGTTAGCGTCCGCGCGCTAAAAGCCCGATCAGTAGGCCAACCACGGCGACGCCGACGACCGTTGCAGCCACCGGATTGTCACGGGCAGCCTGTTTCACGACGCGGGACTGTTTCGATATATGCGGAATAGCGTCGCTGACGCGCGCCATGAGATCTTCGTAGATATCCGATGCACCGTCGCGCGCATCCTCATAAGTGGCGGCACCGCGTTTCGACAGCGACTTCTTGAGCGATGACACTTCGCGGCGAAGCTTCACGATCTGATCCTCGAGATCGTCTTCTACGTCGTCGCGAAACCTTGAAAATACAGAAGCCATGTCGAAAAATCCTCAATTCGTCTGATGGGACCAAAACGGCGGGTGCCGGCTTTGGTTCCACTTCAAGAGAGAGGCTTTCTGGCAGGCGGCTGTTATTTTTCCGAGACACCAGCCTCGGCAAAACTCGCCATGCCGGTGTGGCACTCCAGCGCCGAGCGGACGAGGTTGACGGCAAGACACGCGCCCGAACCTTCACCCAGGCGCATGCTGAGATCGAGCAGGGGATCGAGCTTGAGAGCTTGCAGCAGCGCGCGGTGCCCGGCCTCTGCCGAAACGTGGGCTGCGAGCGTATGGGCGAGGCCGTTCGAATCAAGTTTCGCAAGAGGGGCGGCGGCTGCGGTGCAGACGAAGCCGTCGAGCAGAACCGGAACGCCAAGCTGGCGCGCGGCAAGGGTTGCGCCGAGGATCGCGGCGAGTTCGCGTCCACCGAGTGCGGCAGCGATTTTCAGCGGATCGGCGAGCGCATCGGCATGCAGCGCAAGGCCTTTGTCGATGGCGACGATCTTGCGCTTCAGGCCGGCGTCATCGACGCCGGTACCGCGCCCGGTCCATTTTTCAGCACCACCACCGAACAGGGCAGCGGCAATGGCGGCTGCCGGTGTGGTGTTGCCGATGCCCATCTCGCCGAAGCATATGAGGTCGGTGTCCTTGGTGACGGCATCGTAACCGGTTGACACGGCCGCGAGGAAATCGCCCTCGCTCATCGCCACGCCTTGGGTGAAATCGCCGGTCTGGCGCTCGATTTCGAGCGGGATGACATCGAGTTCGGCCCCGGCGATGCGGGCAAGCTGGTTGATGGCTGCGCCGCCGCCGGCGAAATTCGCCACCATCTGCACGGTGACCTCTGACGGAAAGGCCGAGACGCCTTGCGCGGTGACGCCATGCGAACCGGCGAAGACGATGACCTTGACTCGATCGAGCTTCGGCGTGTCGCGTCCCTGCCAGCGCGCCAGCCAGGCGACGATGGTTTCGAGCCGGCCGAGACTGCCTTGCGGCTTGGTCAGCGTGTCCTGACGCTGCGCCACGGCCTGTGCTGCCGCATCGCTGCCGGCCGGCAGGTTCGTGCAGGCGGCGCGCAATTCATCGAAGGACTTGAAGGCCATTGAAGAAACTCCTGAAGAATCAAACGAATATGGCGCTGGCTGCCAGCAGCACGATGATTTCGGCGCCCTGCTGGAGCGCGCCGATGGTGTCGCCGGTTTGTCCGCCGATCTGGGCGAGGCACAGTTTCCGAAAGGCGAAAAACCACAGGCCGAGAATGATGCCCGTTGCCAGCGCGCCGGGCATGCCGAGCAGAAGCAGTGTCAGCGCACCAAGCGCTGCTCCAGCGATTGCCGTTTCGTAAGACGGCGAGCCGGCATTGGCGGCCAGCCCTTCCGCTCGCGCCGAGGGCAGGAAAAGCATGAAGGCCGGGATCAGCCCACGCGATGCTGCATGAGCCGCGATGAGCGCGCAAAACACCTGCGAGACGCTGGTGAGATCGGCAAGTGCGGTCCAGCGCAGCAGGATCGAGAGCCCGAGGGCTGCCGCGCCGTAGGTGCCGATGCGGCTGTCGCGCATGATCTCGAGTTTTTTCTCGCGCGTCGAACCGCCACCAAAACCATCAACGGTGTCGCCAAGACCGTCCTCGTGCAGGCAGAAGGTGGTCAGCATCGTTGCGGTCAGCGCCAGTGCTGCGGCGGGCGCGAGTGAGAGGCCGAGCCACGCGGCAACGGCAAAGACAATGCCGCCGATCAGCGCGACGACGACGCCGACCACAGGTGCCGCCCAGAGGGCCGAGGAAAGGCTGCGGCCGGAAAAATCCATGTGAGGAAGCGGCAGCCGCGTCAGAAAGACGAGCGACAGCGCAATATCGCTTATGATCCGGTTGCGCGGCCTGCCGTTCATGCCTCAGCCCCGCGCAATGGCATGGAAAAAGGTGCCGGTGACATGGCCGCGCCGCCCGCCGAAGGCACCGAGTGGATTACCCTGACCATCGGCGAGATCCGCGAGTTTGTCGTCGCTTCCCGGCGTGACCGTCTGCGCGTAGTGGAATTCATGGCCGCGCACGGTCGAGCCCGCTGGTCCGAGCGGGCAGTCGGATAGCAAAGTCGCCTGGCGATAGCCGAGATTCATCTTGCGCCTGGCGAAGCTGGTCGAGTGGCCAAGTAGGCCGAGCATGCGGTGCGTGGTGCCGTCGGCATCCTCCAGCGCTTCCCCCAACGCCATGAAACCACCGCACTCGCCGTGGACCAGCTTCGTTTGAGCGAATTTTGCCATGCCGGTGCGGAATTTTTCGGCGGCAGCAAGCTTGCCGGCGTGGAGTTCGGGATAGCCGCCCGGCAGCCAGCAGACATCGCAGTTCTGTGACGGCGCTTCGTCTGCAACAGGCGAGAATGGAATGATCTCGGCGCCGGCTTCGCGCCAATGCGCGGCGACATGCGGGTAGATAAAAGTAAAGGCGGCGTCCTGCGCCAGCGCGATGCGCTGGCCGGGCGGGGGCAGGGCGTCGGAAAAATCAGCACCCTTGGGTGCAAGCGGCGTCATCAGCGCAATGATCGCGTCGAGATCGAGAGAGCGTTCCGCCATGTCGGCAAGGCGGTCGAGATGGGCGATCAGGTCGGCATGCTCGCTGGCCTGAACCAGGCCGAGATGGCGTTCCGGCAGGGACAGCGTCGGGTCGCGCAGGATCGCACCGACGACCGGCAGCCCAAGGGCCTCGACCGCATCGCCCGCCAGCCGACGATGGCGCTCGCTGCCGAGCCGGTTGAGCACGACGCCGGCGATGCGCACATCCGGATCGTAGGTCGCAAAACCCTTGGCAATGGCAGCCGCCGTTTGCGACTGGCCGGAAACATCCAGCACCAGCAGCACCGGCAGGCTGTAGAGCCGGGCAAGATCGGCGGCCGAACCGGAGCGACCGGAGGCGGCGGGAATGCCGTCGAACAGGCCCATGGCGCTTTCGATGAACAAAAGATCGGCCTGCGAGGCGGCATTTGCTGCCAGTGCGTTGAGCAGCGGCGGCGACATCGCCCAGCTGTCGAGATTGACGCCGGGGCGGCCGGTGGCTGCGTGATGGAAGCCGGGATCGATATAGTCCGGCCCGGATTTGGCGCCGCCAACGCTGAGGCCCCGTCGCTCCAGCGCGCGCAGAATGCCGATGGTGACGCTGGTCTTGCCCGAGCCGGAGCGCGGGGCGCCGATGATCAGGCCGCGCGCCGTCACCGGCCACCCATCAGTTCGGCGCGCATGGCGACGATGCCGCCGATGACGATCAGCGCCGGGGAAACGATGTTTTCGCGCTCCGCCGTCTCCACCAGCATGCCCAGCGGTGCGGTGACGGTGCGCTCCTCAGGCATTGAGGCGTTCTCGACGAGTGCTGCCGGCGTGTCGCCAGGCAGTCCTGCCGCCAGAAGTTCCGCCACCGTCGCTGCCATATGGGTCAGGCCCATATAGATGACGAGGGGCTGGCCAGTGCGGGCGAGCGCTGCCCAATCTGGCCGGTCGTCCGTGGCGGCGGCAAAGCCGGTGGCGAGGATGATCGCGCCGTTGACGCCGCGCATCGTGGCCGGGATGCCCGCCGAGGTCAGGCCGCCGAAGGCCGAGGTGATGCCGGAAAGCGCGCGCCAGGGAATGTTCTCCCGCGCCAGCACCAGAGCCTCTTCCGCACCGCGCGCGAAGACGAAGGGATGCCCGCCCTTCAGGCGCACGACCTTGCGGCCCTCCCGTGCCAGCCTGACCAGCAGCGCATTGATTTCGTCCTGCGGGATCGAGAGCCTGCCGCCGCGCTTGCCGACGAAGAATTTCTCGGCCTGTTCGGCTACGGCGACGATTTCGGGCGAGACCAGCGCATCATGCACCAGCGCGTCGGCCTGGGTGAGCGCGGAGAGCACATCGAGGGTGAGCAGGGCAGGATCGCCGGGGCCGGCGCCGGCCAGCCATACATGGCCGGGCTGAAGCGGCTGCTTGCCGGCGAGAAGGCGGGAAAAGAGATGGTCGATGCTCACAGAAAGTGCTTTCCCGGATGACGCGCAAAGACGGCCTGCGTATATAGGCCGGCATGAGCGAAGGCATGAAAGAAGCCGAAATGCCGCTGCGCCGTGGCTGGACCACAGGCGCCTGCGCCACCGCTGCCACCAAGGCGGCGTGTTCGGCGTTGCTGACGGGCAGTTTTCCCGACCCGGTGGAGATCACGCTGCCCGGCGGCAATGTCGTGGGTTTCGCACTGGCCAATCATGAACTTGGCGACGGGCGGGCGACGGTCGGCATCGTCAAGGATGCCGGTGACGACCCCGACGTAACGCATGGCGCGCTGGTGAAAAGCACCGTGCGCGCCGGTGTGCCGGGGTCCGGCGTGACCTTTCGCGCTGGCTTGGGCGTCGGCACGGTGACGCGGCCCGGCCTGCCTATCCCGCCGGGCGAGCCGGCGATCAATCCGGTGCCGCGCAAGATGATTGCCGAGGCCGTGCATCAGGTCGCGGGTGACAACGCCGATATCGAGGTCGAGATTTCGGTGGTCGGCGGCGAGGAGATGGCGCAGCGCACGCTGAACCCGCGCCTCGGCATCCTCGGCGGCATTTCCATCCTGGGCACGACCGGCATCGTCATTCCCTATTCCTGCTCGGCCTGGATCCATTCCATCCATCGCGGCGTCGATGTCGCGCGCGCCATGGGCTTTACCCATGTCGCCGGCTCGACGGGCAATGCCTCCGAAATGGCGGTACAGAAATTCCATGGCCTGCATGAAGTGCAACTGATCGACATGGGCGACTTCGTCGGCGGCATGCTGAAATACATCCGCGCGCATCCCGTGCCGCGCGTGACCATCGCCGGCGGCGTCGCCAAGATGACCAAGCTGGCGCAGGGCATGCTCGACGTTCATTCCAACCGGGGTGCGGCCGATCTCGACGGGCTGGCGGTTGTGGCTGCCGAGGCAGGCGCGGACGAGAAGCTGGCAGCGCGCATTCGTGGTGCTAACACGGTCGCTGAAGCATTTACGCTCGCGGTGGAAGAAGGTGTGGCGATCGGTGATGCGATTGCCGCCGGTGCGTGGCGCACGGCTGCACCCGTTTTGAAGAGTGCGGATATCGAACTCGAAATCCTGGTCTTCAACCGCGACGGCGAATTGAGGGGGCATGCGCCCTTCGCGCCCACTCATAACGAATCCCGCCCCCTGAACCGGCGCTGATAATAGGCGTCGTAGAGCGAGCTTTCGCGAAAATTCTCCGCCGCCAGCGAGGGGCCGACGAAGATGATCGCCGTGCGCTCTATCGGATCGGCGGCGAGTTGAGCGGCAATCGTTGCCAGTGTGCCACGCAGGATGCGTTCGTCCGGCCATGAGGCATGGAAAACGATGGCGACGGGGCAGTCTTCGCCATAGAACGGCGTCAGTTCTTCCACCACGCGGTCGATGGCGTGGATGGCGAGATGGATGGCAAGCGTCGCGCCGGTCGCGCCGAAAGCCGACAATGTCTCCTTTGCCGGCATCGGCGAGGCGCGGCCGGAAACGCGGGTCAGCACCAGCGATTGTGCGACTTCCGGGATGGTCAGCTCGCGACCGAGCGCTGCCGCGGCGGCGGCAAAGGACGGCACGCCCGGCGTCAGTGTGTAGGGGATGCCCAGCCTTTCAAGCCGGCGTATCTGCTCTGCGACCGCACTCCAGACGGAAAGGTCGCCGGAATGAAGCCGGGCGACGTCCTGCCCGGCCTGATGCGCCGAGGCATATTCGGCCTCGATCTCGTCAAGCGACATCGGGGCCGTGTCGACGAGTTTCGTGTCCGGCCCGCAGTAAGCCAGCATCTCCTTCGGTACGATCGAGCCGGCATAGAGGCACACCGGGCAACGCGCCAGCAGGTCGCGGCCACGAACGGTGATGAGGTCGGCCGCGCCGGGGCCGGCGCCGATGAAGTGAACCGTCACGATGCCTCTCCGCTTTGCGCAATCGCGCAGGTCACCGAGTCGAGAACGCGTCTTGGCCCGAGCAGCCGAGCGCCTTGGCCAGCGGCTGCAAGGGCTGCGGCTTCCGATACGGAGGGCGCGCCGGTCAAAGTCAGCGACAGGTCGGAATGGCTGGAAGTCTTTTTTCCGGCCTCTGCGAGTTCCGCGTCGCCAACAATCATGACTTCGAGCCCCAGCTTGCGCCCGGCGGAGAAGATGGCGGCTTCATGCTGCTTCAACCGTGCGGTCGCGATGGCATCGAGCTGAGATGCCTTAATCTGGTATTCAGACAGGGTCGCGCTGATGGCGTCCAGCACCTGCTGTTCGCTGACGCCTTTGCGGCTGCCGATGCCCGCGACGATCATGGCTTCACCCACGACCATTGCGTGACCGGCATTGCCGGGCGCCAGCCCTGCATCGAACCGACGGGCGCGGTGCGGGAAACGGCGAGGCGGATCAACTCGCCGCCAAGCCGCGCATGCAGCGCCAGCAGCAGCACTTCCATTTCCAGCGTTACCGCATTGGCAACGAGCCGCCCGCCGGAGGGCAGGGCGTCGATCGCCGCATCCATGACGCCGGGCTCGGTGCCGCCGCCGCCGACGAAAATCGCGTCCGGCGTTTCAAGGCCGGCGAGTGCCGCAGGCGCCTTGCCTTCGACGACAATGAGACCGGGTACGCCGCAGGCGACGGCATTGCGGCCGATACGCGCTGCGCGCTCGGGGGATGCCTCCACGGCGATGGCACGCATGGACGGGTCGGCCAACATCCATTCGATGGAAATCGAGCCGGAGCCGCCGCCGATGTCCCACAGAAGCTCGCCACGTTTGGGCGCGAGGCTCGACAGCGTGACGGCGCGGATCTCTCGCTTTGTGATCTGGCCGTCATGCTCGAACAAATCGTCCGCCATGCCGGGCGTCAGCGGCAGGATGCGCGCTTCAGAAGTCGATTCCACTTCGATCGCCAGCACATTGAGCGGATTGATGTTTTTGGCATCGAAGGTCACGGCCCGCGTCGAGATCAGCCGTTCGGACGGGCCGCCCAGCGCTTCGAGGATTGTCAGGCGCGATGGGCCGAAGCCGAGTTCGGAAAGCAGCCGCGCAATGGCGGCCGGGCCGTCGCCGTCCGAGGTCAGCGCAAGGATGCGCGTCTTGGGGTGCAACAGCGGGCGGATCAAGTCAATCGCTTTGCCGTGCAGGGAAATTGTCTGTATTTCTGGCAGCGGCCAGCCGAGGCGGGCGGCAGCGAGGCTGAAGGCGGATGGAGCAGGCAGCACGTTCATTTCGTCTGCGGGAACTTGTCGCGCGAGGGTGGAGCCGACGCCGTGACAAAAGGGATCGCCGGAGGCGAGCACGCAGACGCGGCGGCCGGACAGCGCCAGCACTGCTTTCATGCTTGCATCAAACGGCGTCGGCCAAGGCTGTGCCTTGCCTGTGACCAGCCCCTCCACCAGCGCCAGATGCCGTTTGCCGCCGAAAACCGTCTCGGCTTGCGCAATGCAGCGCTTGGCCTCGTCCCCAAGACCCTCTACACCATCCTCGCCGATGCCGACGATGGTGAGCCAGCGTTGGGCTGCGGCTGGTTTCTTTCGCTCAGCAGGCATGATGACCCACCGCATTCTGATACTCGGCGGCACCACGGAAGCGAGGCTGCTTGCCGGCAAACTGGCCGGGCGCACCGACCTGTCTGTCGTCCTGTCTCTGGCCGGACGCACAGTCGATCCTGTCGCGCAGCCCGTGCCGGTGCGAAGTGGCGGCTTTGGCGGTGCCGAAGGACTGGCGAACTACCTGCGCGACGAGCAGGTCGGCCTGCTGGTCGACGCCACGCACCCTTACGCGGCCAACATCTCGCGCAATGCTGCGGAAGCCGCGACGCTGGCCGGTGTGCCGATCTTGGCGCTTCGTCGTCCCGCGTGGGAGGCTGTCGTGGGCGATCGCTGGACGCTGGTCGAGAACGGCGGGCGAGCGGTTGCTGCTCTGGGCGAGAAGCCGCGCCGGGTATTCCTGGCGCTCGGACGGCAGGAGATCGCTGATTTCGCGAGTGCTCCGCAGCACAGCTACGTCATCCGCAGCGTCGATCCCATCGAGCCGCCGCTCGCCGTGCCGGATGCGACCTATATTCTGGCGCGCGGGCCCTTTGCTGAGGCGGATGAGCGTGAGCTTCTGGCAGGCAATCGCATCGACGCCATCGTCGCCAAGAATAGCGGCGGCAGCGCTACCTATGGCAAGATCACTGCTGCGCGCGAACTCGGCATCGAAGTCATCCTGTTCTGTCGGCCCGATCTGCCGAATGTGCCATCTGCTACAAGCGTCGGCGAACTGCTCGCCATGATCGATCATTGGGCCGCCTCCGCTGAAAAGCGTGGCGTGTAGACGAGCGGCCGTTGGCCGCTCCGCTCGATGATGCGGGTTTCGGGCGAGCCGATCATCACGCAGGTGGCCATGTCGGCCTGTTCGGCACGAGCCTCGGCCAAAGGCGTGATCTCGATGCGCTCGTCAGGCCTGCCGGCGGCGCGGCCGAAGATCACTGGCGTCGTTCCGGGCAGGATGGCGCGCAGTGTTTCGAAGGCTTTGCCGAGCTGCCAGGGGCGAGATTTGCTGATCGGATTGTAGAGCGCGATAACGAAGCCGGCGCTCGCCGCAGCCTCCAGGCGTCGCACGATCAAATCCCAGGGCTTCAAATTGTCCGAGAGCGAGATGGCACAGAAATCATGGCCGAGCGGCGCGCCGATGCGGGCTGCGACCGCCAGCATGGCCGTGACGCCGGGAATGACCGTCAATTCGATATCGCGCCATTCGCCAGGGCCTGCCTCGATCGCCTCGCAGACGGCGGCCGCCATAGCGAAGACGCCGGGGTCGCCGCCTGAAACCACGGCAACGCTCGCGCCCCCGGCGGCCTTTTCCAAGGCTGCATTGGCGCGCGAAATCTCCTCGCGGTTGTCGGAGGCGATGCGGGTCTGGTCTGGGCGCAGATTCAGCCGGTCGACATAGGGACCGTAGCCGAAGAAGAACTCGGCTTCCGCCGCCGCATCGCTTGCTTCCGGCGTGATCTGGCCGGGGTTGCCGGGGCCAAGCCCGATGACGAAAAGTCGCCCGCTCATGGCCGTCCCGCCCAGCCGGGAACCAGCACGATGGCGAAATAGGGCGCGGTGTCGTCGGTCTTGTCTGCGAGCTTCATGGCGGCGGTGTTGGCCATGGTGCCGCGCTCGACATACATGGCGCGCTCCAGCTTGCCGCTGGCTTCCAGCGCGCGGCGGATTTTGGGCAGGTTGCGCCCGACCTTCATGATTACGGCGGCGTCGGTGTCGGCCAGCCGGCGCGTCAGCTCGAATTCGCTCATCGTGCCGGGCAGGACGCTGAGCACATCGTCGCCCTGCACGATCGGCAGGCCGGTCTGCGACCAGCAGCCCGACATGGCGGTGACGCCGGGAATCACATCGGTCGGGTAGCGGTGCGACAGGCGCACATGCAGGTGCATGTAGGAGCCGTAGAACAGCGGGTCGCCCTCGCTCAGCACGACGACGGTGCGGCCGGCTTCGAGATGTTTCGCGACGGCTTGTGCCGACTCTTCATAGAAACCGGTGATCGCGGCCTTGTAGTCGGCATGTTCCTTGTCGATCTCGGTCGTCACCGGATAGAGCAGCGGCAGTTCGATGATTTCCGGCTTCAGATGCTCCGAAATGATGGCGCGGGCGTTGCCGTTGTTGCCGCGCTTGGCGAAATGGGCGAGCACGTCGGCCTCACCGAGCGCACGCACGGCTTTCAGCGTCAGCAGTTCGGGGTCGCCGGGGCCGGTACCGACACCGATGAGGCGGCCTTTGGGTTGAACGGTCACAGGCCGGGCCTCGCAAGCGCGTTGAGGGCGGCTGCCGTCATGGCGCTGCCGCCGAGGCGCCCGCGCACGACGGCATAGGGCACGCCATAGGAATTCTCAGCCAACGCATCCTTGGATTCGGCAGCACCGACAAAACCCACCGGCATGCCGATGATCGCCGCCGGCTTCGGTGCGCCGTCGCGCAGCAGTTCCAGCAGATAGAAGAGGGCGGTCGGCGCATTGCCGATGGCGACTACGGAGCCGGCCATGCGCTCGCCCCACAGCTTTATCGCCGCGGCGGAGCGGGTGTTGCCGAGCTCTTTTGCCAGCGCGGGCGTACGTTCGTCACGCAATGTGCAGATCACTTCGTTGTTTGCCGGTAACCGGGCGCGGGTGACGCCGCGCACCACCATCTCTGCATCGCAGAAGATCGGCGCGCCGGCTTTCAAGGCGGAGCTTGCCGCTTCGACGAAACCTTCGCCGAATTCAAATTTATCGGCAGCTTCGACCAACCCGCAGGCGTGGATCATGCGCACGGCGACATCGGCTTCGGCTTCCGAAAAGCGCGACAGGTCGGCCTCGGCGCGAATGATGGCGAAGGAGCGCTCATAGATCGCGTTGCCGTCGTGGATGTAGTCGTAAGCCGTCATGCTCATCCCTGTTCAAACGCCTCGGCGATCCGGGCCGCTCCCAACCGCGAAAGGCAGGAGGCGTTGGTCTCCCTTTTGTCGCGGCTGGCACGTACCAGTTTTGCCACGCGGCCGAGCGCGTGTGCGGCTTCATAGCCGGGCGTGTATCCGGCGGGAAGGTCTTTCGCCGTCCCGTCCACGACAAGTCCGGCTCCTTTTTCGCCGCCGACGAATGTGAGCGCTGCCGGGGCGGGATGCGCGCAACCTTTTGCGCAGCCGGAAACGTGGAGCTCGAACGAGCCGTCGAACAGGTCGTAGGATGCTTCGGCTAGTTGGCTGGCGATGTCGCGCGTGTGGAGAAGACCAGAGGCGCAGGCCGGCGTTCCGGGGCAGGCAGCGATAAAACGGCGCGGGTCGAGTGGGTCGGTGATGAAGCCGAGGGTTTTGGCGCGGTCCTGCAAGGTGAGGCAGGCGGTTTGCGATAGGCCGAGGACGATCAGCGTTCTTTGCGGGGCTGGGCGGAATTCGGTTGCGCCGAGCGCTTCGGCAGCGCGTGCAAGATCGATTAGCTGGCTGGCCGGCACGCTGCCGAAGGGCAGGGCGAGGGAGAGGCCCGTGGCGTGGCGAAGTGGGAGAAGCCCGATTGAAGACATGCGAACTGCATCACCGCCCCCCTCTGTCCTGCCGGACGCCCTGGCTCGGGCCACGGTTCTCGGCCCGTCCTTCCGCCCCCCTGCAATGGGGGAGATCAGCTGCGGCGATGCCGGTTCATTTCTTGAGTCGCTGGAGACTAGCTGCGGCGTTGGCGAAGGCCCAATCTCCCCCCTTGCGGGGGGTCCGAAGGACGGGCCGAGACTCGTGGCTCGGGCCAGGGCGTCCGGCAGGACAGAGGGGGGTGGTGATGTAAAAGAGGCAAGTGTCCGAAGTTGCACGATCAGATGTACATCGATCGCTGCAAGGAGATTTTTCGCGCGGGCTTCACGTCCGTTTGTCGCAATTGCCTGCAAAATAACAAGCGCAGCCTCGCAGGCGTCGTCCTCACCGACAGCACCCAACAAAGTGGCCGAGTGCGCGTCACCAGCTATCGCCAACAGCCACTTGGTGGAGGATATGGCACTCAGCCGCACATCCGCCTGCACGGTATCCATGTTCAACCGCCCGCCGCCATCGACAACGACCGAAACCTTCGGTCCGAGGCGAATTGCGAGATCCGATGCGTCGATGGTTTCGCGAATGCGGCTGGCAAGCGGAGATGGATCCGCAATCTCCTCCGGGTCCAGCCCCGCCAGAGGCCCAGTCTCCACCGGCACGCCGGTGCGCACCGCGATGCCGAGCGCATTCACTTCGCTCGCAAGCGCCACCGCGCTTTCCGCCGTCAGTCCACGTATCTGCAGGCTCCCGCGTGCCGTGACTTCCACCACACCATTGCCGTGCCGTGAAGCGGATTCGCAGAGTCCGATCAAGGCTTTGGGGGCAAGTCCTCCAGCAACGGGATTAAGCCTCACCAGCAAGCCGTCGCCGGTCTGCATCGGCGTCGACAGGGCCGGGCATGCGCCGCGCCTGGAGAAGGCGTTCATGCAGCCACCTCCAGTGCCTCGGCCTCGGCGATCAGGCTGGCCAGATCGTCGTCGATGGAATTGCGCAGCGGGTGCCACAGCCCGCGCCGGCGCGCCGAAGCGAAGCGCTCGGCGATGACCTTCGCCGCCGCCGGGTTCTCGCGCAGCAGGAAGGCGCGTACGGTCTCGTCGCCGAGATAGGCGTCGTGCACGGCCTCTATCAGCGCGCCGGGAATGGCATACGTGGTTTCGGCGAAACCGACAAGCCGGTCGACGGTCTCGGCAAATTCGGATGCGCCGCGGGGGCCGTGGCGCATCTGTCCTTCAATGAAGCGCGGATTGACTGCGCGGGCGCGCACCACGCGCGCCACCGCCTCGGTGATCGAACGTGGGCGCGGGCGCGCCGGGTCGGTGGTATCGAGCACGATCACGTCGGCATTGCTGCCGAGTGCGGCAAGGGCTGCCGAAAAGCCTCCGATGAAGGCGACATCGGCCGAGCCTTCGAGAATGTCGCGGCCGGGATCGTCGCCGCTGTGGACGAGCAGGTCGGCCTCGGCGATGCGTGTCGCGAAAGCGCCGGGTGCGGAGATGCCTTCGCCGTCGGCCCCTCCATAGGCATGCGAGGTGGCGTCGAGGTAGGCGCGGCCGAGTTCCTCGCGGCTTGCCCATTGGCCGCTCGACAAAAGGTCTTCCAGCCCCGCGCCATAGGTGCCGGGCGACGAGCCGAAGATGCGGGCAGGCGCCTTGCCGAGCGTGCGCGCTTCGGCGGCAAGCGGGTTTTCGGAAGCGTCCTCGTCGCGCGCGGCGACGGCTGCGGCTGCGGCGTCGATCAGCGCGATCTGGGTCGGGAACATGTCGCGGAAAAGGCCGGAAATGCGCCAGGTGACATCGACGCGCGGCCGCCCGACCGTTGCCGGCGGCAGTACCTCGATGCCGGTGACGCGGCCGGTGGCGGCGTCCCATTGCGGGCGGCAGCCCATCAGGAACAGGCCTTGCGCGATCTCCTCGCCGCCGGTGCGCAGCGAGGCGCTGCCCCAGAGATCGATCACCAGCGAGCGCGGCCAGTCGCCGTGATCCTGCAGATAACGCGTCAGCACTTCCTGCGCCCCGGCGCGGCCGAGGTCAAAGGCGGTCGGCGTTGGCATAGTGCGCGGATCGGCGGTGAAGAGATTGCGGCCGGTCGGCAGCACGTCTGTTCGGCCACGGGCCGGCGCGCCTGCGGGGCCGGCGGTGATGTGTCTGCCGTCGAGTGCCGCAATCAGCGCGTCGCGTTCGTTGTTCGCGCTTTGGCGACGCACGGCGTCCGTCTCGCCTTCTGCAGCGCGGCCATAGATATGCAGGCCGTCCTTGACGGCAAAATCCTTCAGATCGCAGAGCCAGGCGTCGATGCGGCGCAGCGCTTCGTCGGGAGCGTCTGTGCTGGCAACGCCGGCTTCATGGGCAAGGCCCGATTTTGCGGCTGTCTCGACGATCAGCTTGGCTAGCCGGTCGCGGCGGCGGCGGTCGAGACCGTCGGCCTGTGCATATTCGTCGACCAGCCGCTCCAGCATCTGCTGGTTTTCGTCGAGGCCTGCGTGGGCGAGCGGCGGCGGCAGATGGCCGAGCGTGACCGCCGAAATGCGCCGCTTGGCCTGCGCTGCCTCGCCGGGATTGCTGACGATGAAGGGATATATGACGGGCAAGCTGCCGGTGACGATTTCGGGAAAGCAGGCGCTGCTCAGCGCCACGGTCTTGCCGGGCAGCCATTCCAGCGTGCCATGCGCACCGACATGGACCAGCGCGTGGCAGCCGAGTTTCTTGCGCAGCCACAGGCCGAAGGCGAGCAGTTCGTGGCGGGGTGGCAGCGTCGGGTCGTGGTAGTCGGCGCGGCGATCGGCCGAGCGTCCGCGATCCGGGGCGAGGGCTACGGTGATGTTGCCGAAGGTTGCGGCGCTGAAGGGGAAGGTTTCCACATTCGGCTTGCCCCATGCGTCTTCCACCGTGTCTTGCGCTTCAGCAAGCAGGTCATTCGCGAAGACAAGATAATCTTCTAAGCTCAGCCCATTATCGCCGTGCTCCAGCAAGCCCAATAGTTCGCGCGGCGATTCGGGAATCCCTTCAACAGCATAGCCCTGTTGCTTCAGGTCATGCAGCATGGCGAGAACACTGGAGGGCACATCGAGGCCGACGGCATAGCCGGTGCGGCCGGGCGCGCTTGGATAATCGGGAATGAGAATGGCGAGCTTGCGCGTCGCGCGCGGTTCGCGCTGGAGGCGGATGAAGGCCGCGACGCGGCTTGCCACCTGCTCGACGCGGTCCGGCTCGGGGCGGTTGGCTAGACCTTTGAAGGCCAAGGCTGCGTCGACTTCGATTTCTGCCTTGAACGAAATCGCGCCGGCAAGGATGCGGCCGTCGAGTTCTGGCATGACCACATGCATGGCGAGATCGGCGGGGGCGAGGCCGCGCTGGTTCGTGGCCCAGGCGTCGCGGCGCGTGGTTGCGACGATAACCTGGAATACCGGCACGCCGGCGCGGTCGAACAGCGTTTCGCTGCCGGGCTCAGCGCCGGAGGCGAAGGCGGTTGCGGTGATGATCGCGGCGGGTTTCAGGTCTGCCAGCGCGTTTTCGACGAAGGCGAGGGAGGCCATGTCCTTCAGGCTGGAAACGAAGATCGGAACGGGGTTCATGCCATGTCGGCGCAACGCCTCGACCAGCGCGTCGATCGGCGCGACATCGGCGGCGAGCAGCATCGAGCGGTAGAACAGGATGGGGATGATGGGGGCTGCACCTGCACTTCCTTCTCCCCGTTCACGGGGAGAAGGTGCCCCGAAGGGGTGGATGAGGGGCGGCTCAGACTCAGGAGACGTGGGCTCCCGCCCCTCATCCCCCTGCCGGGACCTTCTCCCCGTGAACGGGGAGAAGGAGGCCAAGTGCTCCGCTGTCTCAACCACCCCTTTACCGGGATCGTAAAACCCCGCCTTCGGCACCGTAACCGGCGCTGTTTGTGCGCCTTCTCCGCCGGCCAGCCCCGCCAGCCGCCGCACCAGCCCGCGCATATTCTCAGGTCCGCCCTCACGGAAATAGGCGAGCAGCCCGTCGAGTTGATCGCGCGGCAGGGTCGAGCATTCGATCAGCCGGAGGTCTTCGTCGTGGCTTTCGCCGGGAAGCAGCGCCAGATGGATATTCTTCTCGCGGCACATTGCGGCGAGCCGGTCGCAACCATAGCGCCACCAATCATAGCCGCCGAGGATGCGCACCAGAATGACCTTGGCCCGGCTGGCGGTGTGATCGATCCACAGATCGACCGACATCGGGTGGCGCAGGTCGCGAAGGGCGGCCAATCGCATCGAGGGCAGCGTTTCGGCTTCCTGTTTCCATGCTGCAGCCAGCCCGGCCAGATCGCTGTCGGTGAAGGACAGCGCCACAATATCCGCCGGCGCTTGCCGCAGATCGACCGGCTCGACCAGATCGTCGAGCGAGGCGGATGTCGTGGTCAGTATGTGCATGGCGGCACGCTGTTGGTCAGCTAACCAGTATGCGCTCGATCGCGGCGCGATTCAGCCCCTTCAGGCCGATGACGACGAGACGCGAGCGGCGGTCGTCGGCAGCCGTCCAGGCGCGGTCGTAATAGTGGTTGACGCGTGGGCCGACGGCCTGGACCAGAAGCCGCATCGGCTTGCCGCCGACATCGACAAAGCCCTTCACGCGCAGCACGTTTTCTTGTTCGGCAGCTGTCGCCACGCGCTTGGCCAGCGCGTCGGGATCGGAGATCGCCGGAAGCTCGATGATGAAGGAGTCAAAATCGTCGTGCTCGTGGTCGAGTTCGTCGTCATGATGGGTCTTGCGGTTCTCGATGTCGTCCTCGACGGCCAAACCGAGGCCGAGCAGCACCGAGGGATCGACCTTGCCCTGCGCGGTCGGGACAATTTTCACGGCACGCGACAGATGCTCGCTGATGATCGCGTTGGCGCGGGCGCTGCCGGCGGCGTCGAGCAGATCGCTCTTCGACAGAATAATAAGATCGGCGCAGGCTACCTGATCCTCGAACACTTCCTCGACCGGATCGTCATGATCGAGCGAATCGTCTTCCTGGCGCTGCGCCTGCAGAGCATCGAGGTCGGATGCGACCTTGCCAGCGGCCAGTGCCGGGCCGTCCACCACGGCGACGACGCCATCGACGGTCACGCGGCTCTTCACGCTCGGCCATTGGAAGGCCTGCACCAGCGGCTTGGGCAGCGCCAGGCCGGAGGTCTCGATGATGATGTGATCAACCTTTGGCTCCAGCGCCAGGATCTGGTCCAGCGCCGGCACGAAATCGTCGGCGACGGTGCAGCACAGGCAGCCATTGGCCAGTTCGACGATGTTTTCCTCCGGGCAGGCATCCACGCCGCAGCCTTTGAGGATTTCGCCATCGATGCCGATATCGCCGAATTCGTTGACGATCAGGGCCAGCCGGCGGCCATTGGCGTTTTCGAGGATGTGGCGGATCAGCGTAGTCTTTCCGGCGCCGAGAAAGCCGGTGACGACGGTGCAGGGAACGCGGGCGGCGGAAGCGGTCATGAATTGTCCTTCAGGAGATCGAGGGGAGGGATGCGCGCGACGAGGCCGCGCTTGAGGCTGTCGGGGCGGCCGCGCCACGGCAGGATGCCGTCGGTCGAGGTCGCGAAAAGCTTTGCGCCGGTGATCAGGTCGGGTCCGCTTTCGGTCGTGAGGTCGCCGAAGACGTAGCTCCACGAGCCGTCGCGCAGCAGGGCAGCGCTCAGACGACGCTTGCAGTTGCCGAGGCATTCGACCTGCCTGACGGCGATGTTCTCGGGCGCTGCGGCGCGAATCGCACCTTGGGCTAGATGCTCGCCGGCGCGGGGCCGGGCATCCGAGCCGGTTTCGTCGCGACAGGAGGAGCAGACGAGAATCGTTACGCCGGGCGCACCCAAATCATGGGCGTCCTCGACCAGTTGGATAGGATTGCCGTCGGCTTTCACAGAATCATGCTCCTTGCCCGGGACACCCGCCAGGCGGTCGGATTTTTCGTCTGACGGCAGGTCTCCTGGCTCGCGGGTCGTCGCTTCATGCCGCCTTCCCGGGAAAAATCCCAGTGGCTGTCGGCCTTCGGCTATCCGCTTACAGTTGCGGGGACAGCTGCGGACTTGGGCATGTTCGCCCGGCACCGCATTCCCTCTTAGCCCCTCCCTTTGCGGAGAGGGGACCGTCGCGGGCGAATTTAGGCGGTGGTGCCTTGCGCTGTCAACGCGTGGTTACGACGCGATTATGTCGGCCAACGCCGGGGCGAGGTCTCCGGCGGGCGATATCTCGATGCGATCGAGTTCGAGCCAGGACATCATCAGGCGCAGTTCTTCGATGAGAGCTGCGGCAGTGTGGTCCGGCGCGCCCGGTTCGGCATAGGCAGCGAGCACGCGCAGGACACGGCCCGGTCGGTCCGCCTTCACATCGATGCGCGCCACAATCGCGTCGCCGAGCAGGAAGGGCAGGACATAATAGCCATACTGCCGCTTTTCGGCGGGCGTGTAGATCTCGATGCGGTAGCGGAAATTGAACAGGCGCTCCGTGCGGGCGCGTTCCCAGACCAGCGGGTCGAAGGGGGCGAGGAGGGCGCGGGCCTCGACCTTGCGGGGGATGCGGGCACCGGCATGAAGCCAGGCCTGATGGGTCCAGCCTTTGACCCTGATGGGCAGAAGCTCGCCCGATTCGACGAGCTCCTCGATGCGGCCCTTCATGTCGGCGGGCGAAAGGCGGAAATAGTCGCGCAGGTCGCTGTAGGTGGCGATGCCGAGCGCGCGAGCCGAAATGCGCAGCAAGTCGCGATGCGCGTCGGGAGCCGACGGAATGGGCGCATTATATATGGAGGCGGGCAGGACGCGCTCGGGCAGGTCATAAAGACGCTCGAAGCCACGGCGCGAAGATGTTGTGATCCGCCCGGCCCAGAACAGCCATTCGAAAGCGTGTTTCTCGTCGCTCCAGCCCCACCAGCCGCCCGAGCCCTTGGCGCCATCGATGTCGGAAGCCGCGATCGGGCCTCGGTTGCGGACTTCCTGATAAATCTCATCGATCAGGCCTTCATTCTCCCGCGCCCATTTCGCCAGCCCGGTGTACATTTCCTCGTGGCGGCCTGCGCGCTCCATGCGCCAGCGCATCAGCGGATAGGTTTCGACCGGAAGGAATGATGCCTCATGCGCCCAGTATTCAAAGAGCGCACGTTTTCGTGATGTGGCAGCGTTGTCGAGTAACGCGCGCGGGTAGGGGCCAAGCCGCGAGAACAGCGGCATGTAATGCGCCCGCACCACCGCACTGACGGAATCGATCTGCAGCAAGCCTATGCGCGAAAGCACCTTGTTGAGATGTCGCCGGTCGATGGTCCCTGTCGGTCGTGGATCGGCAAAACCCTGGGCGGCGAGCGCGATGCGTCGCGCCATGGCAAGCGGGATCGTTTCCTTCATTCTTCGGCCGTCCGGATATGCATGAGGCGGGTGTCTTTGCGTCAACTGGAATCGAAATGTGGAGTTCAGCCTAGCAGGCCTGCGACGGGAATTGTGTCAGGATAAAAAGTGGAGTAAAAAGGTAAGGAAATCAAATGCGCCTTGTGCAACGCAAATCGCGGAAAAGCGATTGGCGTAGCCATGCTTTCGCCAAGGTTTGACTTGCGTCCCCCGATTGCCTGCGCTAACCCTCGCCGCGTTGCAGCATAGTTTCTCGCCGCGGCCTTCGTAGGCAATCTGTCGCGGTCTGGCGGTTCGACTCAATGCTATAATTCAGGCCGATCGGCCACCAACGGAAAGTCGGAGCATGAGCGCGCTCTTAAGTTCATATCTTCCCATCGTCATTTTCATCGGCGTGGCCCTCGTGGTCGGGCTGGCGCTGATCGCAGCGCCCTTCCTCGTGGCCTACCGAAATCCGGATCCGGAAAAGCTGTCGGCCTATGAGTGCGGCTTCAATTCGTTCGACGATGCGCGCATGAAGTTCGACATCCGCTTTTATCTGGTTTCCATTCTCTTCATCATCTTCGACCTTGAAGTGGCCTTCCTGTTTCCGTGGGCGGTTTCCTTCGGCAAGATCGGCATGCTCGGCTTCTGGTCGATGATGGTCTTCCTGGCGGTGCTCACCATCGGCTTCATCTACGAATGGAAAAAAGGAGCGCTGGAATGGGATTGAACGACATGTCTCCCACAATGGTCGCTGCCAAGCCCAAGGGCATTCTCGATCCGAACACCGGCAAGCCGATCGGCGCCGATGATCCGTTCGTGATGGACATCAACAACGAGCTTTCCGACAAGGGCTTCATCGTCACCTCGTCGGAGGCGCTGATCACCTGGGCGCGCACCGGCTCGCTGATGTGGATGACCTTCGGTCTCGCCTGCTGCGCCGTCGAGATGATGCACATCTCCATGCCGCGCTACGACGCCGAGCGCTTCGGCATCGCGCCGCGCGCTTCTCCGCGCCAGTCGGACGTGATGATCGTTGCCGGCACGCTGACCAACAAGATGGCTCCCGCGCTGCGCAAGGTCTACGACCAGATGCCCGAGCCGCGTTACGTCATTTCCATGGGCTCCTGCGCCAATGGCGGCGGCTATTACCACTATTCCTATTCGGTCGTGCGCGGTTGCGACCGCGTGGTGCCGGTGGACATCTATGTACCCGGCTGCCCGCCGACCGCGGAAGCGCTGCTCTACGGCATTCTTCTCCTCCAGAAGAAGATTCGCCGCACCGGCACGATCGAACGGTGATTTTCGATGAGTGAAGCCCTCAAGGACCTTGCGGCCTATCTGGCCGAAAAGCTGGACGGAAAGATCGGTGAAGCTGTCATCGCTTATGGCGAGTTGACGCTTTCTCTCGAAGCCGGCGATATCGTCAGCGTCGCCAGCTTCCTGCGCAACGACGTGCAGTGCCAGTTCATCTCGATGATCGACGTTTGCGGTGCCGATTACCCGGCGCGTCTGAAGCGTTTCGACGTCGTCTATCATCTTCTGTCGCCGCGCCAGAACCTGCGCATCCGCCTCAAGGTGATGACCGACGAGGATACGCCGGTTCCTTCGCTGACGGGCGTCTATCCCGGCGCGGACTGGTTCGAGCGCGAAGCCTACGATCTCTACGGCATCCTGTTTTCCGGCCACCCGGATCTGCGCCGCCTGCTGACCGATTATGGCTTCGAAGGCCATCCGCTGCGCAAGGATTTTCCGCTGACGGGGTTCGTCGAGGTTCGCTACGACGACGAAGCCAAGCGGGTCGTCTACGAGCCTGTCGAGCTTAAACAGGAATTTCGCAATTTTGACTTCCTGTCGCCATGGGAAGGGACGGACTACGTCCTGCCGGGCGATGAAAAGGCGAAGCAGTAAATGGCTGAAACCTCCGTTCGCAATTTCAACATCAACTTTGGCCCGCAGCATCCGGCCGCGCACGGCGTTTTGCGCCTCGTGCTGGAACTCGACGGTGAAGTCGTCGACCGCGTCGATCCGCATATCGGCCTGCTGCATCGTGGCACCGAGAAGCTGATCGAGCACAAGACCTATCTGCAGGCGATCCCTTATTTCGACCGGCTCGACTATGTCGCGCCGATGAACCAGGAGCATGCTTTTGCGCTGGCGGTCGAGCGCCTGCTCGGCATCGAAGTGCCCAAGCGCGGCCAGCTCATTCGCGTGCTCTATTCCGAGATCGGCCGCATCCTCAACCACCTGCTCAACATCACCACGCAAGCGATGGACGTCGGCGCGCTGACGCCGCCGCTCTGGGGTTTCGAGGAACGCGAAAAGCTCATGGTGTTTTATGAGCGTGCCTGCGGCGCGCGCATGCATGCGGCCTATTTCCGTCCGGGCGGCGTCCATCAGGACCTGCCGCAGAAGCTGGTCGAGGACATTGGCAAGTGGATCGACCCGTTCCTGCAGACGGTGAAGAACCTCGACGACCTGCTTACCGGCAACCGCATCTTCAAGCAGCGCAACGTCGATATCGGCGTGGTTTCGCTGGAAGACGCCTGGGCCTGGGGTTTTTCGGGCGTCATGGTGCGCGGTTCGGGCGCTGCCTGGGACCTGCGCAAGTCGCAGCCATACGAATGCTATTCCGAACTGGAATTCGACATTCCGATCGGCAAGAACGGCGATTGCTACGACCGCTATCTGCTGCGCATGGAAGAAATGCGCCAGTCGGCCAAGATCATGCGCCAGTGCGTCGATCTTCTGCTCGGCAAGGAAGGCGCCGGACCGGTCTCCAATCTCGACGGCAAGGTGGTTCCGCCCAAGCGCGACGCCATGAAGCGGTCGATGGAAGCGCTGATCCATCACTTCAAGCTCTACACCGAAGGCTACCACGTGCCGGCCGGCGAGGTTTATGCGGCCGTCGAAGCGCCCAAGGGCGAGTTCGGCGTCTATCTCGTCTCAGACGGCACCAACAAGCCCTATCGCTGCAAGCTGCGTGCGCCCGGTTTCGCGCATCTCCAGGCGATGGATTTCCTCTGCCGCGGCCACATGCTGGCCGACGTCACCGCCGTTCTCGGCTCCCTCGACATCGTGTTTGGTGAGGTCGATCGCTAAATGTCCGTTCGCCGTCTCGCAGAAGCTTCAGTCCAGCCCGCGTCATTCGCGTTCAATCGCGCTCTTGCCGCGCAGGCGAAGAACTGGATCAAGAAGTACCCCAAGGGCCGCGAACAGTCGGCCGTTATTCCGCTGCTGATGCTTGCGCAGGAGCAGGAAGGCTGGGTCACGCGCGCCGCGATCGAGCATATCGCCGAGACGCTTGAGATGCCGCTGATCCGTGTGCTGGAGGTCGCGACCTTCTACACGCAGTTCCAGCTCAAGCCGGTCGGCACGCGTGCCCATATCCAGGTTTGCGGCACCACGCCCTGCATGCTGCGCGGTTCGGAAGCGCTGATGGATGTCTGCCGCTCGAAAATCCATCACGACCAGTTCCATCTCAATGACTCCGGCACGCTGTCGTGGGAAGAGGTCGAGTGCCTCGGCGCCTGCGTCAACGCACCGATGATCATGGTGTTCAAGGATACCTATGAGGACCTGACGCCGGAGCGGCTTGCCGAGATCATCGACCTGTTCGATGCCGGCAAGGGTGCTTCGGTGACGCCCGGCCCGCAGATCGACCGCATTTATTCCGGTCCACAGACTGGCCTGACCTCGCTTCAGGATGAAAAGACGGTCCTGAAATCCACGCGCGACAAGGAAGCAAAGGCGGAAGCCAAGACAGGGCCCGCTGATGCAGGCGCGACCGTTCCCCCGTCGCAGGCTGCCAAGCCGAAGACTGCCGCCGCCGAGACCAACGGCACGGTAAAGTCGCCGTCGCCGGTCAAGGCAAGTGCGAAGGCCGAGGAGCAGGCGAGTGTTGCGGCACCCGCTCTCGACAAGGCTGCTGCGAACAAGACTGCGGCCTCAGTCGAAGGCGTTTCCAAGCAGCGCAAGGGCGCTACTGCGAAAGCCGAGCCGGCTTCCGCTTTCAAGTCGCCCGAACTTTCAAAGCCTGCCACCAAGAAGGCGGCCAAGCCATCGCTCGACCACAAGGATCGGCCTGCCGGCATCGAAAAGCCTGCGGCAGTCGATGATCTCAAGTTGATTTCGGGCGTCGGCCCGAAGATTGAGGGCATCCTGCATTCGCTCGGCATCTACACCTTCGCGCAGGTCGCTTCGTGGAAGAAGGCCGAGCGCGAGTGGGTCGACGGCTATCTGAGCTTCCACGGCCGCATCGAGCGCGAGGATTGGGTCAAGCAGGCCAAGGCTCTCGCCAAGGGTGGTGTCGCCGAATATATCCGCGTCTTCGGCAAGAAGCCGGTCTGAGGGACGAAAAATGCTTCAGGACAAAGACCGTATCTTTACCAATATCTACGGCCGCTTCGACAAGTCGTTGAAGGGCGCGATGTCGCGCGGCGCTTGGGACAACACCGCAGGTCTCATCGCCAAGGGCCGCGACTGGATCGTCAACGAAATGAAGGCTTCAGGCCTTCGTGGTCGTGGCGGCGCTGGCTTCCCGACCGGCCTGAAATGGTCGTTCATGCCCAAGCAGAGCACTGATGGCCGGCCATCCTATCTGGTGGTCAATGCCGACGAGTCCGAGCCGGGCACCTGCAAGGACCGCGAAATCCTGCGCCACGACCCGCATACGCTGGTCGAGGGCTGCCTGATCGCCGGTTTCGCCATGGGCGCGATCGCGGCCTACATCTATGTGCGCGGCGAATTCATCCGCGAGCGCGAGGCGCTGCAGCGTGCGGTCGACGAGGCCTATGACGCCGGGCTGATCGGCAAGGGCAACAAGAACGGCTACGATTTCGACATCTACGTCCATCACGGCGCCGGCGCCTATATCTGCGGCGAAGAGACTGCGCTGCTCGAAAGCCTGGAAGGCAAGAAGGGCCAGCCGCGCCTGAAGCCGCCGTTCCCGGCCAATGTCGGCCTCTATGGCTGCCCGACGACGGTCAACAATGTCGAGTCGATCGCGGTCGCACCGACCATCCTGCGCCGCGGTGCTGCATGGTTCTCGTCGTTTGGCCGCCCGAACAATGTCGGCACCAAGCTTTTCTGCATTTCCGGCCACGTCAACAACCCGTGCACCGTCGAAGAGGCGATGTCGATTCCGTTCCGCGAGCTGATCGAAAAGCATTGCGGCGGCATTCGCGGCGGCTGGGACAATCTCCTGGCGGTCATTCCGGGCGGCGCTTCGGTGCCGCTGGTGCCGGCCGAGCAGATCATCGACGTGCCGATGGATTTCGACGCGCTGCGCGACCTGAAGTCGGGTCTCGGCACGGCTGCTGTCATCGTCATGGACAAGTCGACCGATGTCGTGAAGGCGATCGCGCGGCTGTCCTACTTCTACAAGCACGAAAGTTGCGGCCAGTGCACGCCATGCCGTGAGGGCACGGGCTGGATGTGGCGCGTGATGGAGCGTCTGGTGCGCGGTGAAGCGCAGAAGCGTGAGATCGACATGCTGCTCGACGTGACCAAGCAGGTGGAAGGCCACACGATCTGCGCGCTGGGTGACGCTGCCGCATGGCCGATCCAGGGCCTGATCCGGCATTTCCGTCCGGAGATCGAGCGCCGCATCGACGAGTTCACCCGCAACGCCCATCGCGCCGAGCCGGCGCTGGTGGCGGCCGAATAAACAAAAGACGCAGACTTAAAGTTCAAAAGGGAAACGAGCAGGACAGGGACCAACGGAAACCGGCTTAGGAGCAAGCCATGTCGATGTTTTCCATACCCGATCACTTGATACCTGACGTGAAACAGTTCGAAGAGATGAACAAGGAAATCAACGCGTTGCTGCCGAAGGAGTTTGCCGGCGCCATCAATCTGATGGCGCATCCGGTGGCGGGCGCGTCTGCGTTTTCGGCACTCGGGTTCGGCCTTGCCAGCCAGGCTTTCGGCATCTGGATGGGTACTGTGGCAGGCGCCATGCAGGCATCGCAGCAGTTCTTGGGGTCTCTGGCCGACGAGGAAATCGAAGAGGCCGCAGCCCCCACACCCAAGGAAAAGCCGGCCGCGACCAAGGCCCGCGCTACTGCCAAGACGCTGATCGCCGACGCGCGCTCGATCGCCAAAGAGCTGAGCGAGACGACGGCAAAACTTGGCGATGTCGCCGAGGTCAAGGAGACGGCCAAGCCTGACGCGGGCATCGTTTCTGCTGATGCAAATGCGAAATCGGAACCCCGGCAACCCAAGGCGCTTGAGCGCCCGCAGACACCGGACGACCTGAAGCAGATTTCCGGCATCGGACCGAAGCTCGAGCAGGTTCTGAACGGGCTCGGCATCTGGACCTACGGGCAGATCGCGAAATTGGAAGCCGCCGAGATCGGCTGGGTTGAGGATTATCTTTCGTTCAAGGGACGTATCGGACGTGACGACTGGATTGGCCAGGCAGAGAAATTGGCGCGCAACGCCAAGGCGAAGAGCTGAGTTGGGCAAGGCCGAGACGATGGCGATGGAGATACACGACAAACGCGATGTTCTCGACGTGCGTGACGCCACGGTGGCGAACTCGCGCTTCGACAACACGAACCTGTCCAACACGCAGTTCCACAACACGAATTTGTCGAATACGGCGTTCGTAGACGTGCTGTTGTGCAATTCGCGCATTGTCGACGCCAACATGTCGAACGCGTATTTCTCCGACATCGACCTGACGAATGTGAAGATCGAGAAAGCGAATATCGCCGGGATGACGATCAACGGCATCGCCGTCGATCAACTTCTGAAAGACTACGAAGCGGCGCAGGCCGCCGGGGGCAAGTGATGGCTAAACTCAAGGTCGACGGCACAGAGATCGAAGTTCCCGATCACTACACGCTTCTGCAGGCGGCGGAAGAAGCAGGCGCGGAAGTACCGCGCTTCTGCTTCCACGAGCGTCTTTCGATTGCCGGCAACTGCCGCATGTGCCTGATCGAGGTGAAGGGCGGACCGCCCAAGCCGGCGGCATCCTGTGCCATGGGTGTGCGCGACCTGCGCCCCGGCCCGAATGGCGAGGCGCCGGAAATCTTCACCAACACGCCGATGGTCAAGAAGGCCCGCGAAGGCGTGATGGAGTTCCTGCTGATCAACCATCCGCTGGACTGCCCGATCTGCGATCAGGGCGGCGAATGCGACCTGCAGGACCAGGCGATGGCCTTCGGCGTGGATTCGTCGCGCTACAAGGAAAACAAGCGCGCCGTCGAAGACAAATATATCGGCCCGCTCGTCAAGACGATCATGAACCGCTGCATCCATTGCACGCGCTGCGTCCGTTTCACCACGGAAGTCGCTGGCATTTCGGAACTCGGCCTGATCGGCCGCGGCGAGGATGCAGAAATCACCACCTATCTCGAAGAGGCGATGACCTCCGAGTTGCAGGGCAACGTCATCGACCTTTGCCCGGTCGGCGCGCTGACCTCCAAGCCCTACGCCTTCCAGGCGCGTCCGTGGGAGCTGACCAAGACCGAATCCATCGACGTCATGGACGCCGTCGGCTCGGCCATCCGCGTGGATTCGCGTGGCCGTGAAGTGATGCGCGTCATGCCGCGCGTCAACGAGCAGGTGAACGAGGAGTGGATCTCCGACAAGACCCGCTTCATCTGGGACGGGCTGCGCACGCAGCGCCTCGACCGGCCCTATGTGCGCCGCGACGGCAAGCTCCAGCCGGCAAGCTGGGCGGAAGCCTTTGCAGCCATCAAGGGTGCGGTATCGAAGACCTCTGGCGACAGGATCGGCGCGATTGCCGGCGATCTCGCAGCCGTTGAGGAAATCTACGCGCTGAAGCAGCTCATGGCTTCTCTCGGCTCGGCCAATATCGACAGCCGGCAGGATGGCGCAGCGCTCGACCCGTCGCTCGGCCGCGCCAGCTACATCTTCAACCCGACGATCGAAGGCATCGAACAGGCTGACGCCGTGCTGATCATCGGCGCCAATCCGCGCTTCGAGGCTTCGGTGCTCAATGCCCGCATTCGCAAGCGCTGGCGCATCGGAAACCTGCCGGTCGGCGTCATCGGCGATATGGGCGACCTGCGCTACGACTACGAAATGCTCGGCGCCGGTCCTGACTCGCTCAAGGAGCTTGCGGACGGCAAGGGTAAGTTCTTCTCGGTTCTGAAGAAGGCTACCCGCCCGCTGATCATCGTCGGGCAGGGCGCTCTGGCGCGCGAAGACGGTGCGGCAGTGCTCGGCCTTGCGGCAGCACTTGCGGGTTCCGTCGAAGCCGTGACGGACGAGTGGAACGGTTTTGCCGTGCTGCATACGGCGGCCGCGCGCGTCGGCGCACTCGATGTCGGTTTCGTGCCGGGCGAGGGCGGCAAGAACGTCGCGCAGATGCTTGGTGGTACCGACGTGCTGTTCCTGCTCGGCGCTGACGAGCTTGACCTGAAAGCTGCCGGCGATGCTTTCGTCGTCTATGTCGGCACGCACGGCGATGCCGGCGCACACCGCGCCGATGTCATCCTGCCGGGAGCTGCCTATACGGAAAAGTCCGGCACCTATGTGAACACGGAAGGCCGGGTCCAGCAGACCAACCGCGCCGGTTTCGCGCCGGGCGATGCCAAGGAAGACTGGGCGATCCTGCGCGCACTTTCGGACGTGCTCGGCCACAAGCTGCCGTTCGATTCGCTGCCGCAACTTCGCGCCAGGCTCTATGAGGCGCATCCGCATCTGGCGGAGATCGACGAGATCGCCGCCGGCAACGCTGCCGACATCGCCAATGTTGCGAAGCTTGGCGGCAAGATCGGCAAGGCGGCTTTCGTATCGCCGGTCGCGGATTTCTACCTGACCAACCCGATCGCGCGGGCTTCCGCCGTCATGGCCGAGTGTTCGGTCCTGGCGAAGGGCGGCTTCAAGCAGGCAGCCGAGTAGGACGAACATGGATACTTTCTTCTCAATCTACGTCCTGCCCGGGCTGATCATGCTGCTGAAGTCAGTGGTGATGATCGTCGTCCTGCTGATCTTCGTCGCCTATATTCTCTACGCCGACCGCAAGATCTGGGCGGCGGTCCAGCTGCGTCGCGGCCCGAACGTCGTCGGGCCGTTCGGCCTGCTGCAATCCTTCGCCGATCTGTTCAAGTTCGTCTTCAAGGAACCGGTCATCCCATCCGGCGCCAACAAGGGTGTTTTTCTCCTGGCGCCGCTGGTGTCCGCTGTTCTGGCGCTGGCCGCCTGGGCGGTCATCCCGGTCAATGAAGGCTGGGCGATTGCCAACATCAATGTCGGCATCCTCTACGTCTTCGCCATCTCCTCGCTCGAGGTCTATGGCGTCATCATGGGCGGCTGGGCCTCGAACTCGAAATATCCGTTCCTCGGCGCACTTCGCTCGGCCGCGCAGATGGTGTCCTACGAAGTCTCCATCGGCTTCGTCATCGTCACTGTGCTGCTCTGCGTCGGCTCGCTCAATCTCACCGATATCGTGCTGTCGCAGCGCGATGGCATCGGCACCATACTTGGCCTGCCCAATACCTTCCTCGACTGGCACTGGCTGGCGCTGTTCCCGATGTTCGTCATCTTCTTCATCTCGGCGCTCGCCGAGACGAACCGGCCGCCTTTCGATCTGGTGGAGGCGGAGTCCGAGCTCGTCGCCGGCCACATGATCGAATATTCGTCGACGCCGTTCCTGCTGTTCTTCCTCGGCGAGTATGTCGCGATCGTGCTGATGTGCGCGCTCACCACCATCCTGTTCCTGGGTGGCTGGCTGCCGCCGTTCGATTTCGCACCGTTCACCTGGGTGCCGGGCGTTATCTGGTTCGTGCTGAAGGTCTGCTTCGTCTTCTTCATGTTCGCCATGGTGAAGGCCTTTGTGCCGCGCTACCGCTACGACCAGCTGATGCGCCTTGGCTGGAAGGTGTTCCTGCCGATCTCGCTGTTCATGGTCGTGGCAACCGCCGCGTTCCTGAAGATCACGGGACTGGCGTGATGGGCGCGGGCACGATCGGCATTCTGGTCGGGCTGGTGATCGCGGCGGCGGATTTCCTGCTGCTGCGGATGCTGGCCGGCCGGGTCGATCTGCCCGAGACCAAGCGCGTGCTTAACATTACCGGCCTGAGCCAGTTCGTGCTCCTGCCCATCATCGGCTACTTCGTAGCCCCATACGTAATCGGAGATTGACGATGTCAGCTCTAGCCCAGGCCGCCAAATCGCTGCTCCTCAAGGAGTTCGTCGGCGCCTTCTTCCTGTCGATGCGGATGTTCTTTTCGCCCAAGCCGACGCTGAACTACCCGCATGAGAAGGGTCCGGTCAGCCCGCGCTTCCGTGGTGAGCATGCGCTGCGCCGCTATCCGAATGGCGAGGAACGCTGCATCGCCTGCAAGCTGTGCGAGGCGATCTGCCCGGCACAGGCCATCACCATCGAAGCCGGACCGCGCCGCAACGACGGCACGCGCCGCACGGTTCGTTACGACATCGACATGGTGAAGTGCATCTATTGCGGCTTCTGCCAGGAAGCATGCCCGGTGGATGCGATCGTCGAGGGACCGAATTTCGAATTCGCGACGGAAACGCGCGAGGAGCTCTACTACGACAAGGACAAGCTTCTGGCGAATGGCGACAGGTGGGAGCGCGAGCTTGCGCGCAACATCTCTTTGGATGCGCCCTATCGCTAAGACGAGAATCATGGACGAGCCGGGATTGCTCGTCTAAGGAACACGCGGTTTTGCCGACCGGAGGCGGTGGCGAACCCAAGCGAGCCCGGTGCAATGCCGGGGCTTGAGAAGGAAACTGGGGGAACCCAATGCTGAATGGACTAGAGGCGGCCTTTTTCTACCTCTTTGCCTTTATTGCCGTGGCGTCGGCCTTCATGGTCATCTCCGCGCGCAATCCTGTGCATTCGGTTCTCTATCTGATCCTGACGTTCTTCAACGCGGCGGGCCTGTTCCTGCTGACGGGCGCCGAATTCCTGGCGATGATCCTGCTGGTCGTTTATGTCGGCGCGGTGGCGGTGCTGTTCCTGTTCGTCGTCATGATGCTGGACGTCGACTTTGCCGAGCTGAAGTCGGGCGCGCTGCAATATGCGCCGATCGGCGCGCTGGTCGGGTTGATCCTTGCCGCCGAGCTTATCGTCGTCACCGGCGGCTATGCCTTTGCGCCGCAGCTTGCGACCGCGGTCGCCAAGCCGACGCCGGATATCGCGACGCGCACCAACACGGCCGCACTCGGCGACATCCTTTACACGGATTACATTTTCTACTTCCAGGTGGCCGGCCTGATCCTGCTGGTCGCGATGATCGGCGCGATCGTGCTGACGCTGCGCCACAAGGAAGGCGTCAAGCGCCAGAGCATTTCGGCGCAGGTAGCCCGCACGCCGGAGACCGGAATGGAAATCAAAAAAGTCGAGACGGGCAAGGGAATCTGACGATGGAAGTCGGCATCGCACACTATCTGACCCTTTCGGCGATCCTGTTCACGCTCGGCGTGTTCGGCATCTTCCTGAACCGCAAGAACGTCATCGTCATCCTGATGTCGATCGAGCTCATCCTGCTGGCGGTCAACATCAACTTCGTGGCCTTTTCGGCAGCGCTCGGCGACATGGTCGGCCAGGTCTTCGCACTGTTCGTGCTGACGGTCGCCGCCGCCGAAGCGGCCATCGGCCTTGCTATTCTCGTCGTCTTCTTCCGCAACCGCGGTTCGATCGCGGTCGAAGACGTCAACATGATGAAGGGTTGACGGGACACAACCATGTACCAGGCAATCGTCTTCCTTCCGCTTCTGGGCTTCCTGATCGTCGGCCTTTTCGGCACGTCGCTCGGCGCAAAGGCATCCGAATACATCACCTCGGGCTTCCTGGTGATCGCGGCCGTTCTTTCGTGGGTCGCGTTCTTCCAGGTCGGCTTCGGCGAGAGCGAAGTGTTCACCGTGCCGGTGCTGCGCTTCATCGATTCCGGTTCGATGCAGGCCGATTGGGCGCTGCGCATCGATACGCTGACGGTGGTCATGCTCGTCGTCGTCAACACCGTATCGGCGCTCGTGCATATCTATTCGATCGGCTACATGCACCACGACCCGCATCGGCCGCGCTTCTTCGCCTATCTGTCGCTGTTCACCTTCGCCATGCTGATGCTGGTGACGGCGGACAACCTCGTGCAGATGTTCTTCGGTTGGGAAGGGGTGGGTCTTGCGTCCTACCTGCTGATCGGCTTCTGGTACAAGAAGCCGTCGGCCAATGCCGCCGCCATCAAGGCATTCGTCGTCAACCGCGTCGGCGATTTCGGCTTCATCCTCGGCATCTTCGGTGTGTTCGTGCTGTTCGGTTCGGTCAGCTTCGATGCGATCTTCGCAACTGCAGCCTCTTACGCTCCGGTTGAAGGCGCGCATGAGGCAACCGCTGCCGTGTTCAACTTCCTCGGCTACGAACTCGATCGCGGTGCGGCGCTTACCGTCATCTGCCTGCTGCTGTTCATGGGCGCCATGGGCAAGTCGGCGCAGGTGCCGCTGCACACCTGGCTGCCGGACGCGATGGAAGGCCCGACGCCGGTGTCGGCGCTTATCCATGCCGCGACCATGGTCACCGCCGGCGTCTTCATGCTGGCACGCCTGTCGCCGATCTTCGAGCTGTCGCACACCGCGCTCACCGTCGTGACTTTTATCGGCGCTCTGACTGCCTTCTTCGCGGCGACCGTCGGCCTGGTGCAGAACGACATCAAGCGCGTCATCGCCTATTCGACCTGTTCGCAGCTCGGCTACATGTTCGTCGCGCTCGGCATGGGCTTCTACTCGGCGGCGATCTTCCACCTGTTCACGCATGCCTTCTTCAAGGCGCTGCTGTTCCTCGGTTCGGGCTCGGTCATCCATGCCGTCTCCGACGAGCAGGACATGCGCAAGATGGGCGGCCTGCGCAAGCTGATCCCGACCACCTACTGGATGATGGTCATCGGCACGCTGGCGCTGACCGGCGTCGGCATCCCGGCGACGATCATCGGCACCGCCGGCTTCTTCTCCAAGGACGCGATCATCGAAGGTTCCTTCGTCGGCCATAACCCGGCTGCCGGCTTTGCCTTCATCGCCCTGGTCATCGCTGCCGTGTTCACCAGCTTCTATTCATGGCGTCTGATCTTCATGACGTTCCACGGCAAGCCGCGCGCTACCGCCGATGTCATGCATCACGTCCATGAATCGCCGCCGGTCATGCTGGTGCCGCTGTTCATACTCGCTGTCGGCGCGCTCTTTGCCGGCGTCATCTTCCACGACCACTTCATCGGCGAGGGCTATTCCGAGTTCTGGAAGGCCGCGCTCTACATCCTGCCGGAAAACCACATCCTGCATGATTTCCACAGCGTGCCGGTGTGGGTGAAGCTGGCGCCGTTTGCGGCCATGATCATCGGCTTTGGCGTCGCTTACCAGTTCTACATCCGCTCGCCGGAGACGCCGAAGTACCTCGCCAGCCAGCATCGCGGCCTCTACGCGTTTCTGCTGAACAAGTGGTATTTCGACGAGCTTTACGACTTCCTGTTCGTGCGTCCGGCCAAGCGGCTTGGCACGTTCCTCTGGAAGAAGGGCGACGGTGCCGTCATTGACGGCCTCGGCCCGGATGGCATCTCGGCCCGCGTGGTCGACGTCACCAACCGCGTCGTCAAGCTTCAGACCGGATATCTCTATCACTACGCATTCGTCATGCTGATCGGCGTCGCCGCCCTCGTCACCTGGATGATGCTCGGGAGCACTTTCTGATGACCGACTGGCCAATTCTTTCTACGGTCACGTTCCTGCCGCTGGTCGGCGCATTCCTGATCCTGCTGATCAGGGATGACAACGACAGCGCGCGGCGCAACATCCGCAACGTCGCGTTGCTGACGACGGTGTTCACCTTCCTGCTTTCGATCTTCATCTGGGCCGGCTTCGACAATGCCAATCCGGGTTTCCAGATGGTCGAGAAGTCGGCATGGCTGGATTCAGGCATCTCCTATCATATGGGCGTCGACGGCATTTCGATGCTGTTCGTCATCCTGACGACGTTCCTGATGCCGCTCTGCATCCTGGCGAGCTGGCAGGCGATCGAGCATCGCGTCAAGGAATACATGATCGCGTTCCTGATCCTGGAAACGCTGATGATCGGCGTGTTCTGCGCGCTGGATATCGTGCTGTTCTACGTATTCTTCGAAGCCGGCCTGATCCCGATGTTCATCATCATCGGCGTCTGGGGCGGCAAGCGCCGCGTCTATGCCAGCTTCAAGTTCTTCCTCTACACGCTGCTCGGTTCGGTGCTGATGCTGCTCGCCATCATGGCGATGTTCTGGCAGGCCGGCACGACCGACATCCCGACGCTTTTGACGCACAGCTTCCCGGCTCATATGCAGACATGGCTGTGGCTGGCCTTCTTCGCCTCCTTCGCGGTGAAGATGCCGATGTGGCCTGTTCACACATGGTTGCCCGACGCACACGTTGAAGCGCCGACGGCGGGCTCGGTCATCCTGGCCGGCATTCTCCTGAAGATGGGCGGTTACGGCTTCCTGCGCTTCTCGCTGCCGATGTTCCCGGAGGCTTCGCTCTATTTCCAGCCGCTGGTTTTCGCGCTTTCCGTCATCGCCATCATCTACACCTCGCTGGTGGCGCTGATGCAGGAGGACATGAAGAAGCTGATCGCCTATTCGTCGGTCGCTCACATGGGCTACGTGACCATGGGCATCTTCGCGCTCAACCAGGAAGGCATCCAGGGTTCCATCTTCCAGATGCTGTCGCATGGTCTGGTCTCCGGCGCGCTCTTCCTTTGCGTCGGCGTGGTCTATGACCGCATGCACACCCGCGAGATCGCGGCCTATGGCGGCCTCGTCAACAACATGCCGAAATATGCGGTGGTGTTCCTGATCTTCACCATGGCCAATGTCGGCCTGCCCGGCACCAGCGGTTTCGTCGGCGAGTTCCTGACGCTGCTCGGCGCCTACAAGGCCAACACCTGGGTGGCGCTGTTTGCCGCGACGGGCGTGATCCTGTCGGCCGGTTATGCATTGTGGCTCTACCGCAAGGTGATCTTCGGTGCGCTGTCGAAGGAAAGCCTCAAGAGCCTGCTCGACCTTTCTACGCGCGAAAAGGCGATCATCTACCCGCTGGTCGTGCTCACCATCTTCTTCGGCGTCTACCCGGCTCCGGTCCTCGACGCGACCGCAGCCTCGGTGCAGGCGCTGGTCAACAACATCACCGTATCGCTCGACGCCGCGAAAACCGCGGCTGCGAACTGACAGGGACGGGCATATGACGCCGGAACTTTACTCAAGCCTCTCGCTGGCCCTGCCGGAACTGATCATCGCTGGCGGTGCGCTGGTGCTGCTTATGATCGGCGTCTATTCGGGCGAGCGCGCCAACAGCACCGTGACCGGGCTCGCCGTTGCGATCCTGATCGGAGCGGGCGCGTGGATGCTGCTGTTCGGTGGCACAGGCAAGGCGTTCGGCAATGTCTTCGTCAGTGACCCGTTCGCGGTGTTCATGAAGGTGCTGATGCTGGTCGGCTCTGCCGTGACGCTGATCATGTCGGTCGGTTTTGCCAAGGCGGAAAAGTTCGACAAGTTCGAATATCCGGTTCTGATCCTGCTCTCGACCGTCGGCATGATGCTGATGATCTCGGCCAACGACATGATCACGCTCTATCTCGGCCTCGAACTGCAGTCGCTGGCGCTCTATGTCGTCGCTGCGATCAACCGCGACAGCGTGCGCTCGACCGAAGCCGGCCTGAAGTATTTCGTCCTCGGCGCGCTGTCGTCGGGCATGCTGCTCTACGGTATTTCGCTGGTCTACGGCTACACCGGTCACACCGGCTTCGATGCGATTGCAGCCACGCTCTCGGGCGCCGACCGCCAGCTTGGCCTGGTCTTCGGCCTGGTGTTCGTGCTTGCGGGCGTCGCCTTCAAGATCTCGGCCGTGCCGTTCCACATGTGGACGCCGGACGTCTATGAAGGCGCTCCGACGCCGGTGACAGCGTTCTTTGCCTCCGCGCCGAAGATGGCGGCGATGGCGCTGATGGTGCGCATCACCATGACCGCTTTCGAGCCGATCGCCGCCGACTGGCAGCAGATCGTTGTCTTCATCTCCATCGCCTCGATGGTGTTGGGTTCTTTTGCCGCCATCGGCCAGAAGAACATCAAGCGCCTGATGGCCTATTCGTCGATCGGCCATGTCGGCTTCGCGCTGGTCGGCCTTGCCGCCAACACCGAGACCGGCGTGCGCGGCGTTGCCATCTATATGCTGATCTATCTGGTGATGACGCTAGGCACCTTCGCCTTCATCCTCGCCATGCGGCGCAAGGACGGCAATGTCGAGCAGATCAGCGATCTCGCCGGACTCTCGACCACCAACCCCATGATGGCGACAATCCTGACCATCCTGATGTTCTCGCTGGCCGGCATTCCGCCGCTCGCAGGCTTCTGGGCCAAGTGGTACGTCTTCCTCGCCGCCATCAACGCCAATCTCTACACGCTTGCCGTCATCGGCGTGTTGGCCTCGGTGGTGGGCGCTTACTACTATCTGCGCATCATCAAGATCATGTGGTTCGACGAGCCGGTCGGCGGCTTCCTGCCGATGGCTGGCGAGCTGCGGCTGGTGCTTGGCGCTTCCGGCGCGTTCGTCCTGTTCTACGTGTTCTTCGGCGGGCCTGTCGGGCGTGTGGCTGAGGCCGCTGCCAAGACGTTCTTCTGACGGCATGGGATTCCAGCTCGCTCCGACCGCAGTAGCCGAAGGCTTTCGCCTCGAAGCGCATGACACTGTCAGCTCGACCAACATCATCGCCTTGGAGCGGGCGCGGGAAGGGGACGCGGGCAGGATCTGGGTCGTCTCCAAGCGTCAGGAAAGCGGGCGCGGCCGCCGGGGCCGCGTCTGGGCGACGCCGGAAGGCAATCTTGCCGCAACGCTGTTGCTGATTACCGGTCGCGATCTGAAAATGGCTGCCACGCTCGGCTTCGTTGCCGGACTGGCGCTGGCCGACGCACTCAACGCCGTGGTGCCGAACGGACGCATCGCGATTGCGCCCGATGGTGGCAGCGGCGAGCGCGGAAACCGTTTCGAGCTGAAATGGCCGAACGATGTCCTGGCGCAGGGCGGCAAGCTTGCCGGCATCCTGCTTGAATCGACAATGCTCGACGGGGATCGTGTAGCATTGGCCATTGGCATCGGCGTCAATGTCGTCGCATATCCCGAGGACGTTCCCTATCCGGCGACGTCGCTGAAAGCGCTGGGCGCGACTTGCGACGCCGAGACGCTGTTTCTTGCGCTCTCGGACGCATGGAGCGAAAATATGCGTCGATGGGACGAAGGGCGAGGGCTGGAACATATCCGCCAGCGCTGGTTGTCGCGTGCCGCCGGGCTTGGCGGACAGGTAGCGGTTCGGGTCGACGGGAATATCATTCGCGGCGTGTTCGAAACCATCGACGAGGACTGCCGTTTCGTCATTCGCGACGATAGCGGCGCGATCCAGAAAATTGCTGCCGGCGATGTGCATTTCGGTGCGGTCGCGTCGGCCGGCGCGGCCTGAACGGCCTGAGAGGAAAGAGAATGGCGAAATCGCGAGAAGCCGAACTCGTATTCGCGCCGCTGGGCGGCGTTGGCGAGATCGGCATGAACTTCGCGCTCTATGGCTTCGGGCCGGTCGACAAGCGCGAGTGGCTCATCGTCGATGTCGGCGTGACATTCCCGGATGCGACGCTTCCCGGCGTCGATCTGGTGCTGCCCGACACGCGTTTCATCGAAGGCGAGCTGCACAATCTTCGCGGCATCGTCATTACCCACGCCCATGAGGATCACTACGGCGCATTGCTCGACCTCTGGCCGCGCCTGAAGGCGCCGGTCTGGATGACGCCGTTCTCTGCCGGCCTGCTGGAAGCAAAGCGTCAATCTGAAAGCGGCGCGCCGAAGGTGCCGGTGACGATCTATCGCGCCGGCGAGACCTTTACCGTGGGACCGTTCACGGTCGAGGCCATCCCGGTCAGCCACTCCATTCCCGAGCCGGTTTCTCTTGCCATCACCACGCCGCTGGGCACTGTCATCCACACCGGTGACTGGAAGATCGATCCCGCACCGGAAATCGGCCCGAAGACCGACGAGGCGCGGTTCCGCGCGCTCGGCGACAAGGGCGTTCTGGCGCTGATCTGCGATTCCACCAACGCTTTGCGCGAGGGCGACTCGCCATCGGAGCAGGCGGTGGGCGAGGGCATTCGCGGCGTCATCGAAAAGGCTCCCGGCCGCGTAGCGGTCACAACCTTCTCGTCCAATGTCGGGCGTATCCGCTCCATTGCCGAGGCCGCACGTGACACCGGCCGCCAGGTCCTGCTGCTCGGCCGCTCTTTGAAACGCGTCGTCGATGTCGCCTCGGAGCTTGGCTACATGGACGGCCTGCCGGAGTTCGTCTCCGAGGAAGACTACGGCTACATTCCGCGCGAAAACCTCGTCGTTATCTGCACCGGCAGCCAGGGCGAATCGCGGGCAGCGCTTGCCAAGCTGGCGCGCGACGAGATGAAGACCGTGGCATTGTCGCCGGGCGACATCGTCGTCTTTTCCTCGCGCACCATTCCGGGCAACGAAAAGGCCATTCTCGAGATCAAGAACCAGCTCATCGATCAGGGCATGAAGATCATCGAGGACAGCGACGCGCTGGTGCATGTGTCGGGCCATCCGCGCCGCAGTGAGTTGCGGCGCATGTATGAGTGGACGCGCCCGCGTATCGCGGTGCCGGTCCATGGCGAAGCAGCGCATCTCGTGGCGCATGGGTCGCTTGCCACGGCCTGCGGCGTGCCGGAAGTGGCGCAGGTGCGCGACGGCGACATGCTGCGGCTCGCACCGGGTGCGGCCGAAATCATCGACCAGGTGCCGTTCGGCCGCGTTTACAAGGACGGCAAGCTGATCGGCGACGACGAGGCTGTCGGCATCCGCGACCGCCGCAAACTGTCCTTTGCCGGTCACGTCGCCGTCAATGTCGTGCTCGACGACAAATATGAACTGTCCGGCGATCCCGATATCGTCGCCATCGGCGTAGCCCGAACCGACCAGCGGGGCGAAGATATCGAAGACCTGATGCTGGATGCGGCAATCGGCGCGGTCGACTCCATACCCCGTCAGCGCCGAAAAGACCTCGATCTTGTCCAGGAAGCGGTGCGCCGCGCCATTCGCTCGGCCGCCAACGAAGCTTGGGGCAAGAAACCGCTGGTGACGGTGTTCGTCACGAGGTGAGTGAGTAGTGAATAGGGAGTAGCGCGTAGCGAATAGCTTATGGATATTCGTTGCCTTGCTTGTTCCCTACTCGCTACTCGCTACTCCCTATTCACTGTCTCGGGGATGTGAACAATGCTAGGCCGTTTGAACCATGTCGCAATCGCGGTGCCGGATCTGGCAGCCGCAAGTGCCGTCTATCGCGACACGCTGGGCGCTACGCTGACCGAACCTCAGGCGCTGCCCGAGCATGGCGTGACGGTCGTGTTCATCAACACCGGCAACACCAAGATCGAGTTGCTCGAGCCGCTGGGGCAGGGGTCACCTATCGCTGCCTTCCTGGAAAAGAACCCGTCCGGCGGCATGCATCACATCTGCTACGAGGTCGATGACATCATCGCCGCCCGCGACCGCCTGAAAGCTGTCGGCGCACGTGTGCTGGGCGACGGCAATCCCAAGATCGGCGCCCACGGCAAGCCGGTGCTCTTTCTGCATCCCAAGGATTTTCTGGGAACGCTGGTCGAACTGGAACAGGTGTAGTCATGAGCTGGATTTCGGTCGCCGCGATCTACTTCATCATCTGGTGGACGGTGCTGTTCGCCACACTGCCTTTCGGCCTGAAGACGCAGGACGAGAGCGACGACGTTACGCTTGGCACCGTGCCGAGTGCGCCCGGACGTCCCCATATGCGAAAGACCGTCATTCGCACGACAATCGTCTCGCTGATCATCTTCGGTATTTTCTATTACGTCACCAAGGTGATGGGCCTTGGTTTCGACGATATTCCGAGCCTGGTTCCTGAATCGATCCTGCACGCGGGCTAATCGCATCGTCTGATGCTCGCTGCCATGCGGGTCCGATCAATACTCTAATATATGATAATTTTAGTCTAGTATTTAAGACTAACGCTGGTTAAGCTGCAGCATTCCTTCGCACCTTATGGGTCTGAGGGAAGTCGGCTAAGCTGTTGACTGCACAAAAAAAATGCAAGGCACAAGGCCTTGCAAATTAAACGCGTCCGATCTGCTTTCCGTCACCGGCGGCTGCGTATTATCGCGCCTAGATCGCATCCTCCCAAGACTTTGACCGCGTAGGAGGGCAGATTTTGCTCCGCCCTCTCAGTTATCGAGGCACACTAGACCAAGCTGCGATGAATTGTCACTAACAATTTTGCGTAAATAGCCCACTACATGTGCTGCACTGCACAATAAACGCGCAGCCTTTGCTCGAAAAGCCGTCAGGCCGGTTTTGCGAAGGTGCGGCGGGAGGTCCGGGTTTCAATTCCGCCATGAAATGGCTATGAAGCGCAGGCAGGCAACACTGCGTCGGTGCCGATTCCGGCATTGATCTGCTTCTCTTTCTTTTATGGACTTCTACATGCGGCTATCGCGCTATTTCCTGCCCATCCTTAAAGAGAATCCCCGCGAGGCCGAAATCGTCTCGCATCGGCTGATGCTGCGTGCCGGCATGATCCGGCAGCAGGCTGCGGGCAGCTTTTCCTGGCTGCCACTGGGCAAGCTGGTTCTCGACAAGATCTGCCGCATCATCCGCGAAGAACAGAACCGCGCCGGCGCGCTGGAAATCCTGATGCCGACCATCCAGTCGGCCGACCTGTGGCGCGAAAGCGGGCGCTATGACGATTATGGCGACGAGATGCTGCGCATCAAGGACCGCAACAAGCGCGACATGCTGTTCGGCCCGACCAACGAGGAGATGGTCACCGAGATTTTCCGGTCCTACGTCAGGACCTACAAGGACCTGCCGCTGAACCTCTATCATATCCAGTGGAAGTTCCGCGACGAGCGGCGCCCGCGCTTCGGCGTCATGCGCAGCCGAGAGTTCCTGATGAAGGATGCCTATTCCTTCGACCTCGATTTCGAGGGCGCGAAGGCGGCCTACAACCGCATGTTTGTTTCCTACCTGCGCACCTTCACGCGCCTGGGCCTGAAAGCCATTCCGATGCGCGCCGATACCGGCCCGATCGGCGGCGATCTCAGCCACGAATTCATCATCCTGGCCGACACCGGCGAAAGCCAGGTCTTCTGCCATCGTGACTTCCTCGAGCTGCCGGTGCCGGGTGAGGACACCGATTTCACCAATGACGGCGAGATCGGCGGCATCGTCAAGCAGTGGACGACGCCCTATGCGGCGACCGACGAGATGCACGACGAAGCCGCATGGGACGCGATCGGCGAAGGTGAGCGGCTTTCGGCGCGCGGCATCGAGGTCGGTCACATCTTCCACTTCGGCGAGAAATACTCGAAGCCGATGGGCGCCAAAGTCACCGGGCCTGACGGCAAGGACCACTTCGTCTCCATGGGTTCATACGGCATCGGCCCGAGCCGCCTGATTGCGGCGATCATCGAGGCTTCGCATGACGAAGCCGGCATCATCTGGCCGGAATCGGTCGCACCTTTCGATATCGGCCTGATCAACATGAAGGTCGGCGACGCCGAATGCGACCGTGTTTCTGAAGAGCTCTATGCGGCTCTCACGGCTGCGGGCAAGGACGTGCTCTACGACGACACCGACCAGCGGCCGGGCGGCAAGTTCGCCACCGCCGACCTGATCGGCCTGCCGTGGCAGCTGATCGTCGGACCGCGCGGCGTTGCAGCCGGCGAGGTCGAGATCAAGAACCGCCGCACCGGCGAGCGTGAGACGCTGCCGATCGCAGAGGCCACGAAACGCTTCGGGATCGCCGGATGAGCAAAGTCGCGGCCAAGCCGGCGGGCGCCGGGCCTTTTTCGGTCTTCGAACGCATGGTCGCGTGGCGCTACCTGCGTTCGCGCCGCAAGGAGACGGTGATCTCGGTCATCGCCTCGATCTCGTTCTTCGGCATCATGCTCGGCGTTGCGACGCTCATCGTCGTCATGGCGGTGATGAACGGCTTTCGCGCTGAGCTGCTCAGCCGCATCCTTGGCATAAATGGCCATCTCATCGTTCAGCCGATCGACACACCGCTGGACGACTATGCTGCGGTTGCCGGACGCATCAACGGTGTTGCCGGGGTTAAGTATGCGATCCCGCTGATCGACGGCCAGGTTCTGGCGCAAGGCGAGGTCGGTGCCGGAACCGGCGCGCTGGTGCGCGGCATACGCGGCGAGGACCTCGGCAAGATTTCGCTGGTTGCCAACAACATCAAGCAGGGCTCGCTCGTCGGCTTCGACACGAGCGAGGGCGTGGCGATCGGCCAGCGCATGGCTGACAATATGGGGCTGGCACTGGGCGATTCCATCACGCTCATCTCTCCCGACGGCGACATTACGCCGATGGGAACGACACCGCGCACGAAGGCATATCCGATCATTGCGATCTTCGAGGTCGGCATGTCGGAATATGACACGTCGATCGTCTACATGCCGCTTTCCGAAGCGCAGCTCTATTTCAATCTGGAAAACCGAGCCCAGACGATCGAGGTCTTCGTCGACAACCCCGACAACGTCGACACCTTGAAGCCGGCGGTGGAAGAGGCGGCGCAGAGGCCGGTGTTCATTTCCGATTGGCGCCAGCGCAACGAGACGTTCTTTTCAGCACTGCAGGTCGAGCGCAACGTCATGTTCATGATCCTGACGCTGATCGTTCTCGTGGCCGCGCTGAACATCATTTCCGGCCTGATCATGCTGGTGAAGGACAAGGGCCGCGATATCGCCATCCTGCGAACCATGGGCGCGACGCGCGGCGCGGTCATGCGCATCTTCCTGATGACGGGGGCGGCGATCGGCGTGACCGGCACCATTGCCGGCGTCATTCTCGGCATTATCGTCTGTCTCAACGTCGAATCGATCCGCCAGTTCTTCTCGTGGATTTCCGGCACGGTGCTGTTCAATCCGGAGCTCTACTTCCTGAGCAAGCTGCCGGCAAAGATGAATTTCGACGAGACGGCGACGGTCGTGGTGATGGCGCTTGTGCTGTCGTTCCTGGCGACGCTGTTTCCGGCATGGCGCGCGGCCAAGCTCGATCCGGTCGAGGCGCTGCGGTACGAATGATGGCAGGCAACGTGATTATCGAATTGAAGGGCGTCGAGCGGCACTATGTTCAGGGCTCGCGCAAGCTGACTATCCTCAACGGCGTGAACTTTTCGCTGAAGCGCGGCGAGATGGTGGCGCTGGTGGCGCCGTCGGGCGCGGGCAAGTCCACGCTGCTGCATACGGCGGGCCTGCTGGAACGGCCGGACGCCGGTGACGTGATCCTCAGCGGTCGCGCCTGCGGCCGTCTCTCCGACGATGACCGCACCGCCATACGCCGCAATGACATCGGCTTCGTCTATCAGTTCCATCATCTGCTGCCGGAGTTTTCGGCGCTCGAAAACATCATGATGCCGCAGCTGGTGAAGGGCCTGCCCAAGGCAGAGGCGAGCGCGCGCGCGGCGCAACTGCTCGACTACATGCAGATCGGCAAGCGCGGCCACCATCGGCCCGCTGAGCTTTCCGGCGGCGAGCAGCAGCGCGTGGCCATTGCCCGCGCCGTCGCCAATGCGCCGCTCGTGCTGATGGCAGACGAGCCGACTGGCAATCTCGACCCGGTAACGGCAGGCTACGTGTTTGACGCGCTGTCTGCGCTGGTCAAGCAGTCGGGACTTGCAGCGCTGATCGCCACCCACAACCACGAATTGGCCGCGCGCATGGACCGGCGCGTGACGCTTGCGGACGGCAAAGTCGTTCCGCTCTGAAGCCACCATTTTCGGCAATTCGCCGTGCCTTTGAGCAGGCGATTGCCGTAACCCTTTGTTAACCCTCGGAACTTTCTTGGCCCTGCCGTCTTATCAGGCGGCAGGGTAGATGCTTGACTTTGGAACAAAATGAGAACAAATTAAGGACATACAGGAAACAGGAGAATGTTATGACTGATCTGGTTCAGGATGTCGTCTCACTGGTTTGCATGAGCACGTTTCTTATTTCCATGGCGATGTGGATAGGCGCACTTTGATTGCGCTGCCGCGGCCGGCAGTTTCGCAATTCAGCCGGCCTTGCGAAGACCTTCGGCGGCAATCGCCGCCGGACCGAATACCGTCTCGAAAGCCGATTTGAGCGCAACATCGAGGTCAGCCATCGTAACCGGCAGGCCGAGATCGACCAGGCTGGTCACGCCGTGATCCGAGACACCGCACGGCACGATACCGCTGAAATGGCTGAGGTCCGGTTCGACATTTATGGCGATGCCGTGAAAGCTGACCCATCGTCTGAGACGGATGCCGATCGCAGCGATCTTGTCTTCGGCAGGTGAGCCATCCGGCATTGCCGGGCGATCCGGTCGCACGACCCAGACGCCGACGCGATCCTCGCGCCGTTCGCCGCGCACATTGAAGCGGTCGAGCGTGCCGATGATCCATTCCTCGAGCGCGGCCACGAAGGCGCGGACGTCTTCGCGCCGGCGCTTCAGGTCGAGCATGACATAGGCCACGCGCTGGCCTGGGCCGTGATAGGTGTATTCGCCGCCGCGGCCAGCATTGAAGACGGGAAAGCGGTCCGGCTCGACGAGATCGCTTGCCTGCGCGCTGGTGCCCGCTGTGTAGAGCGGCGGGTGCTCCACCAGCCAGACCATCTCACCAGCCGAGCCATCGCGAATCGCGGCGGCGCGCGCTTCCATGAAGGCGAGGGCGTCCTCGTATGCTGTCAGGCCTGGTTCGATTCGCCATTCGACGGGCGGCGAACCGGGGGCTGCTTGGAACGAAGTTTCGATCTGGCTGCGTTGCGTCATGGCTGGGTCGGTTGGCCTTGCTGCGGGTCCCCATCATATGGCGGCTGACGGGCAAAAGGTCCAGTTTCCTTTAAAGCCTTCATTTGCGGCAGAGATGCAGTTCTCCACATGACGCTGGGGCAGGGAAGGGGCCGAATTTGCCCGGAATCCGGCTCTTTCATCGAAGTGTCAAACAAGTGCCGAATATTCGGTTCAGTGCACTTGTTTCGCCGGAAACGATTTGCTACATGCCGCTGGCCGGTTCCGACCGGCTCCTTCGTGACGTGCGGTCGTGGCGGAATTGGTAGACGCGCAGCGTTGAGGTCGCTGTGGGGCAACCCGTGGAAGTTCGAGTCTTCTCGACCGCACCATCACTCTCTCCCTGATATTACCAACTTTGTCTGCTCCTCTTGCCTTGCGGCAGGGACCGGCGCATTTCGTTTGATATTCCAGCGCATTGTGCTTTAGACCTGCCACAGACGATTTCCCGAAATCACAGAGCAAGGGGCAGGTTTGGAAGGCCAGGACGAACACACGTCAGGCGCTACCGCGCAGCCGCATGACCACGCGGATATCTACGGCGAGGACGGTGTTATCCGTGCGTCTTTCCTTGCCCATGTCGGCGCAGCGATTGCCGACCGCGATACGCTGGCGCTCAAGGAGGATGTCGGAAGCCTCCACCAGTCCGAGCTTGGCGATCTTCTTGAGGCGCTGCTGCCGGAGCAACGGCGCGCGCTTGTCGATCTCATGGGCGCCGATTTCGACTTTTCGTCACTCACCGAGGTCGACGAAGCGATTCGCCTCGACATCGTCGACAACCTGCCCAACGCCCAGATTGCCCAGGCCGTCCAGGAACTCGATTCGGACGATGCCGTCTACATTCTGGAAGATCTCGACCAGGAGGATCAGGACGAGATCCTGGCGCAACTGCCGTTCACCGAACGGATCAGGCTGCGCCGCTCGCTCGACTACCCGGAAGAATCTGCCGGCCGGCGTATGCAGACGGAATTCGTCGCGGTGCCGCCGTTCTGGACCGTCGGCCAGACGATCGACTACATGCGTGACGACAAGAATTTGCCCGACAGGTTCAGCCAGATCTTCGTCATCGATCCGACCTTCAAGCTCCTCGGCGCGCTCGATCTCGACCAGATCCTGCGCTCCAAGCGCTCGGTCAAGATCGAAGATGTCATGCACGAGACGCGCCACGCCATTCCGGCCAGCATGGACCAGGAAGAGGCCGCGCACGAATTCGAGCAATACGATCTTCTGTCTGCCGCCGTCGTCGACGAGAATGAGCGGCTCGTCGGCGTGCTGACCATCGACGACGTCGTCGACGTGATCCAACAGGAAGCCGAGGAAGATCTGCTGCGCATGGGCGGTGTCGGCGATGAAGAGCTCTCCGACAGCGTGCTCACCGCTTCGCGCTCGCGCGTGCCCTGGCTGCTCGTCAACCTCTTTACCGCTTTTCTGGCGGCGTCCGTCATCGGCCTCTTCGACCATACGATCGAGCGCATCGTGGCGCTGGCCGTGCTGATGCCGATCGTGGCTGGCATGGGCGGCAATGCCGGCTCGCAGACGATGACGGTGACGGTGAGGGCGCTGGCGACGCGCGATCTCGATATCTACAATGCAGGCCGCATTATCCGCCGCGAGATGGGCGTTGGTTTCATCAATGGCATCATCTTCGCCGTCCTCATCGGCATCGTCGCCGCGACCTGGTTCCAGGACCCGAATCTCGGCGGCATCATCGCCGCCGCCATGATCATCAACATGTTCGTGGCCGCCCTTGCCGGCATTCTGATCCCGCTGTTGCTGGATCGCTTCGGCGCCGATCCGGCTGTTGCGTCGGCAGTCTTCGTGACGACCGTTACCGATGTCGTCGGCTTCTTTGCCTTTCTTGGGCTGGCGACCTGGTGGTTCGGCGTGACCTGAAGATCATTTTATCACGGGCCCGTGATCGATTGACTTTTACGTAAATGCCGTGCCAAGATTCCAGCGTGGAGTCGCGTTGGTGGAGCATCGGATTTTATAACAAACCGGTTTCCACTCTTCGGTCCGACGCTCTGGCGAGAATGGAATTGATATGCGGGAATATTATTCGATCACCGAACTGACCCGCGAGTTCGATATTTCGACGCGCACCTTGCGGTTCTACGAGGATGAGGGGCTTATCCAGCCCGTCCGCCGTGGACGCACGCGCCTGTTCCGCCCGACGGACCGGCATCTGGTCAAGCAGATCATGCGGGGAAAGCGGCTCGGTTTCTCGATCAACGAAATCCGCGAAATCATCCAGATGTACAAGGAGCCGCCCGGCGAAGTGGGCCAGCTCAACCTGATGATCAAGCGCATCGAGGAAAAGCGCGAGGATCTGCGCCAGAAACGCCGCGACCTCGAAGAGACCTTGGCCGAACTCGACCATGCCGAAGAGTCTTGCGTTGAGCGGCTGGTTGAACTCGGCGTGACGACTTAAAATCTATTCGAAAATCGTCCGTCTCTCAAATCCAGCGCCGCACGCGCTTGGCATAGTCGCGGTACTTCTTGCCGAAGCGTGCCATCAGGTGCTTTTCCTCGCGCTCTATGGCGAATTTCTGGGTGGTGAAGGCGGCCACCAGCGCCAGCACGAAAAACCAGACGATGCCGGTTATCAGGCCAACGCCGATCATCAGCAGCGTGTTGCCGAGATAGATCGGATTGCGGGTGAAAGAGAACGCACCGTTTGTCACAAGATGATCCGCGCCCTGATGAGGCTTGATCGTCGTGTTGCCCTGCTTCAACGCACGCATGGCTGAAACGTAGAGAGCAATCGTGCCGGCTACGGCCAGCCATCCAAGGGCGAGCAATATGTCGGGGAGTATGCCCGACGGCAGCCATGGCAACGGATAGAGCAGGCCGAGCGCGATGCTGATGGCGATGGCCGCGAGATAGATGATCGGCGGCCACGGTATGCGGTTCGGCGCCGTGTGGATGTCCGTCATTGCGTTCCTCCTCCCTCAAGCAATTCCAGGAAAGTCTGTAATGGCTTTCCGTGCGGAATTGCGTAAAAACAAAGACTTAGAGCAGTTCGGCTTTCTGTTAAAAGCTGAACCGCTCTAAGGGCTCGTGTTTTCGGTGTCTGCCGTGCAGTAGCCGGCGCTGTCATTCACCTTGTCGCGCAGTTCCTGCGTCTGTTTGCCGGCAAAGAGCGCGTCGAGAGTGTCCTTTTCCAGCGTATCGAGCATGCAGGCGCAATAGCGCGTGCAGAATTCGGCGTCGCGCGTGTCCTGGCAGGTCCGTTCGCAGGAGGTGCGGAACTGAACTTCCTTAGTGGGGATGTCAGCCGGCATGACCTGCGAGAAAAGCCAGACGCAGGCGATCAGCACCGGCTGGTGGATGAGGTAGAAGGCGAGGCTGTGCCGGCCGGCAAAGGTCAGCGGCTTCGACCACGATCCGAGAGAAAACCCCGCCAGTCGCGCAAACAGCCCGGATGATGTGGCGAGCCTTGCCGCCACGATGCCGAGCAGGACCGCACCGAACCATGGAAACAGCGGGACGTAGTCGTTCGAGCGCGGATTGACGGACGACAGGCCGACCCACCACCATGCCGGATGATCGAAGAACGGTGTGCGCAGGAAGTTCGGTGCGGCGATCACCGCGACCGCCACGATCAATGTGAGCAGCGTCGGCAGCCGCAGGAACAAAAGCCCAAGCAGGCTCGCCAGCGCGATCTGATGCAATATACCGAAGAAGATCAAATCGTCCGGCACGGCAAAGTAGGTGATCACGGAGATGGCGAGAGCTGCACCTGCCACCATGGCAAAGCGGCGCCAAAACCCCTTCCAGCGAATGCCATTGCCGTGGGCCAGGAAAAGGCTGACGCCGACGAGGAACAGGAAGCTCGAGGCGATGCAGCGCGCAAACAGCTTCCAGCCGCCGAAGGCCGTCAGGCTGGGCTCGGTGTAGCCGAAGAATCCGAGGTCCCAGGTGAAGTGATAGATCGCCATGGCGATCAGGGCGAGGCCCCGCGCCAGATCGAGCGCGTCGATGCGGCGGGATTTCGGTTGCTGAAGCGGTTCTGTATCTGGAAGCATGCGTGATGTTGCGGTTCGTTTGATTATCGTTCAACCGTTAGCACGGATCATGACGACGAAAGAATGGAATTGGAGGATGCAATGCACAGCGTAAACGCCAATGGCGCGCAAATTCCCGCGCTCGGTCTCGGAACATGGACGCTTTCAGGCGACGACTGTGCCGAACTGGTGTTGCGCGCGCTGTCGGTCGGCTATCGCCATATCGACACGGCAGCTGCTTACGGCAACGAGAAGGATGTCGGCGTCGGCCTTCGTGCTTCGGACGTTGCGCGCGACGATGTTTTCGTGACGACGAAGGTGTGGTGGACGGACATCGCGCCGGGAGATCTGGAGCGCTCGACTGAGGCCAGCCTGAAGCATCTCGGCCTTGATCAGGTCGACCTGCTGCTGATCCACTGGCCGAACCCGAAGATTCCGCTGGCAGGTTCCATCAAGGCGCTGAACGCTATGAAGCGCACCGGCCTTGCGCGCCATATCGGCGTGTCGAATTTCCCGACCGCATTGCTCTCGCAGGCGATCGCGCTTTCGGAGGAACCGCTGGTTGCCAATCAGGTCGAGAACCATCCCTATCTCGACCAGCGGAAGGTCTATCGCCTGTGCCGCGACAACGGCATGGCGCTGGTTTCCTATTGCCCACTCTATCGCGGCGGCGACCTGTTTTCGGAAAACGCGATCCGCGATGCCGCTGCCCGTCACGGCAGGACGCCGGGCCAGATCGTGCTGCGCTGGCATGTTCAGCAGGAGGGCGTGGTTGCCATTCCACGCACCACGAAAATCGAGCGCCTGTCGGAAAACATCGCCATCTTCGACTTTGCCCTGTCGGACGAGGAGATGGCGGCGATCTCCGCGCTGACTGGCCGCAACGCGCGTCTTTGCGATTTCGGGTTTTCGCCGGAATGGGACGCCGCCTAGAGTTAGCGAGCGATCTCTTAGGCCACAGCCGGAAAGACGATATCCAACCGGCTTTTGCGACGATGGCAGGTCGGTTTCCTGCTATCGGCGGTGTGATTGCGCCTGCAAATCTGCCGGCAAATGATCCGGGGCAGGAATGGTCACGCAGGTAAGGCATCCGATCTGGCTTCCCGCCGTAAAGCCGGCGGGCGCGCGAACCTTTGCCACGCTCTATGCGCTGGAATCCTTTGCGCGCGCGTCAATCGCCAGCGTCGTTCCGATCCAGGCCTACGAACTCCTGCAGAACAAGCAGACTGTCTCTCTGCTCTACACGCTCGTTGCCTTCATCGGCCTTTCGGCAACGCTGTTCATGCCGATGCTGATCGGGCGTTTTTCGCGGCGCTGGATTTATACGACAGGCGTGGTGCTGCTCGCCGTCGGTTCGCTGCTGTTCATGACGCATTCGCTGCCGGGGCAGATGTTCGGCATGCTGGCCCGCGTCATGGGGGCGAGCGCGCTGGCGATCACGCTCAACCTCTACATCATGGACCACATCCGCAAGACGGACATCATGCAGGCCGAATCGCTGCGCATGGCGGCATCGATGATCGCCTGGACCGGCGGGCCGACGCTTGGCGTCTTTCTTTACACGCGCTACGGAATCTTCGTGACGCATGGCGTGGTGGTTGCCTTCGCGACGGCGCTGCTCGTCACCTTCTGGTACTTCCGCCTCGGCGACAATGCGCTGATCCGGCCGGGCAAGACGCGGCCGGCCAATCCGCTCAAGAATATCGGCCGCTTCGTCGCCCAGCCGCGGCTGCGGCTGGCCTGGGTTATCGCTTTCGGCCGCTCATGCTTCTGGACGACGTTCTTCGTCTACGGCCCGATCCTGATGGTGGTAACGGGGCAGGGCGAACTGGCCGGCGGCCTTCTGGTTTCGGCAGGAAACGCCCTTCTGTTCGCGGCCATCTACTGGGGCAGGGCTGGCCGGCGCTTCGGCGCACGAAACATCATGACGTTTGCCTTTTTCGGCATGAGCACGGCGCTGCTGCTGGCAGGCCTTGGCGGCGAGCGATTGCCGCTGGTCACCGGCTGCTTCCTGCTGTTCGGCGCGCTGTTTGCGGTGGCGCTCGATGCGCTCGGCTCCACGGCCTTCATGCGCGCGGTGCGCACCTATGAGCGGCCGCAGATGACCGCCGTTTACCGCACCTATCTCGACCTGTCGGAGCTTCTGCCGCCGCTGGTCTACTCGGTTGTGCTTGCCTTCTTCGGCCTTGGCGCGGTGTTCGTCACGCTCGGCGTCTTCACGGCCATCTGCGGCTTGATCACCTGGCGTTTTCTGCCGAAGTCGATGTGAGCGCCTGCGCATGCTGGCCGCGCACCCATTGATGAAAGCGCTGAAGCTCATATTCCTCCGGCATCAGCACGCCCGCCTCGTGGCGCAACGAATGCAGGCCTCTCTGGTTGATCTCGCAAATGGCTGCGTCCTCCTCCAGCACCTGGATGCCGAACCTGACGATGTTTTCGAGATCCGTCCCGCCTGACGTCAGCGCCTCAGGCAGGAACAGCCATTCCGCCACCAGTTCCGTCTGTTCCGGTCCCAGCGGCACCAGCCGCACGGTGCGGACATAATCGACATGGCCGACGACGAACATCGACGGCAGATGCGCGGCATAGGTCTGCCCGGCCCTGCGCTCGGCCTCTGTCAGTTTCGGAAAAGCCGGGCCATGAACGCGCCCGTCCTCAGACCACGTCTCGGCGCCGGCCCGCAGGCCGCCGGAATATTCGGGCGCATCATTGTCGGCATGAAGCGCCCATTCCGGATCGTCGTGTCGCGCCATCAGGCCGCGGCCATAGATCGGCACGAGATGCGACAGGGATTTATGGACGCCCGGGCAATGCAGGCACTCGTTGAAGTTTTCCCAAAAGATTTTCCAGTTGCAGTTCATCACCTTGCGAAAGGCATGGCCGGTGACGAGGTCTTCCAGCGGCCAGTTGCTAACCTCGGCGGAGCCGGCATCGAAAACATCTGCAGCCGAGCCTTGCACATCTTCGGCCAGATTGACGAAGACGAAGCCACGCCAGACCGACAGCGCCACGGGATAGAGCGGGTAGTCGGCCTTGTCGAAACCTTCGGGCAGCGATTTCGACGGCACGCGCACGAGATCGCCGCGCAACGAATAGGACCAGGCGTGATAGGGGCAGGTGAGCAGCCGAGCCTTCAGCCTGCCTTCGCTCTCGCCGCAAAGCTGCGAGCCGCGATGGCGACAGGTGTTGTGGAAAGCGCGCAGCACGCCGGTCTCGTCGCGGATGATGAGGATTTCCTGCGTGCCGAGTTTGAACACACGATAAGCCAGCGGCTGGGCGACATCGGCCTCGCGGCAGGCCATGATCCAGTTGCGATACCAGATCGCGTCGAGATCGCGCTGATATTCGGCGTCGCTCCAATAGGCGCGGGACGGAAGCGTCACCTCCGCCGTTCGAAGGCCGTTATAGGCTTCGCTTTCCGCTGGGCCTGCCGTCATCGCGCTGTCCTCCGGTGGGGTCAGCGGATACCTGTACGGAAAATTTGTCAATTCCGGCGACAGTTGCCCGATCGTCAAATTACGACCTTTCCGGCAGGAAAAAGGGCGGGAAATTGGTTTGCCGGGCGGCGGGTTTATCCTTATAGTCGCCGCTGTCGTCGGTTCCGCGAGGAATCAATAGGGAATGCGGTGCGGGCAAAATCTGCCCAAAGCCGCGGCTGCCCCCGCAACTGTGCGCGGCGAGCTCTCCCCAGATGCCACTGAGAATTTTCTCGGGAAGGCGGGGAAGGGTGCCGACCCGCAAGCCAGGAGACCTGCCGGCGACATTGGAAACTCTAGGTGCCCTCGGGTGGAGGGTGAAAGGTATTTGGAAATGAACACGGTTTCTTCGTCGCTCGGCGCAACAGCAGGTTTGGCCTCGCGCTCGATGCAGTTGGCAATGGCCGGTCTGCTCGGCCTCTTCGTTATCGGCTTCGTCGGCTTCTCGCATATGGAAGTCGTCCATAATGCCGGCCACGACTATCGCCACTCGATGGCGTTTCCCTGCCACTAACGAAGGACCGCTCCCATGACATTGTTTCGTAACGTCGTGTTCATCGCGGCGATCGCAGGGCTATTGTCCGGCATCGTCATGACGGCCATGCAGGCCTATGCGACCGTTCCGCTGATCCTGAAGGCGGAAACCTTCGAGAACGCCGGAGGCGGCCACGAGCACGCTGCTCCTGCCGCCGATAATGCGCAAACCGTGGCACCGACGGCTGAGGCCGCAGCACCTGCCCACGAGCATGACGAAGAAGGCTGGGCGCCGGCGGACGGTTTCGAGCGCTTCGCCTTCACAGCGCTTGCCAACATCGTCACCGGTATCGGCTTTGCGCTGGTTCTGGTGGCCGCTTCGGAACTCGCCGGTGGCATCCCCAACTGGCGCCAGGGCATTTTCTGGGGTTTTGCCGGCTTTGCCGTGTTCACGCTGGCGCCGGGCCTCGGCCTGCCGCCGGAACTGCCGGCCATGCCTGCGGCCGATCTTGCCGCCCGTCAGGTCTGGTGGATCGGTACGGTGGTTGCTACTGCCGCCGGCCTTGGCCTGATCGCCTTCCGCTCGTCGCTGGTGTTTTCGCTGATCGGCGTTGCGCTGATGGTCGCGCCGCATCTGCTTGGCGCGCCGCAGCCGGCAAGCCACGAATCGCCGATCCCGCCGGACCTGCATCACCAGTTCGTGGTCGCCGTAACCGTGACGAACCTGATCTTCTGGGTCGTGCTGGGTGCTGCCGTCGGCGTCATTCGCGGACGCTTCACCGGAACGGCGACAAGCCTGCGCGACAGCTTTGCCTGACGCCACTTCGCTGATCCTCCTGCTCGGCGGTGCGCGCTCGGGAAAGAGCGCGCATGCCGAGCGGTTGGCTACCGCATTCCCTGCGCCCTGGACCTATATCGCCACGGCGCAGGCTTTCGACGACGAGATGGTCGAGCGCATCGCGCTCCACCGCACCCGCCGCGCCGAAGGCTGGCAGACGGTCGACGCGCCGCTCGACCTTGCCGATGCCATTGCCGATGTGCCGGATGAACAGCCCTTGCTGGTCGATTGCCTGACGCTCTGGCTTTCCAATCATTTGCTGGCCGATCATGATCTGGAACGCGAAAGCGAAAGGCTGGAGGCCGTTTTGGCCAGGCCGCGCGGTCCGTGGTTCGTCGTCGCCAACGAGGTCGGGCTCGGCATCGTGCCGGACAACGCGCTCGCGCGGAAATTCCGCGATGCCGCCGGCCGGCTCAATCAAAGGATCGCTGCCCGCGCCGACCGTGTATTCTTCATGGTCGCGGGTCTGCCGATGCAGGTGAAATGAGATGAAAGAAATCGACGAAAAGGAAGCCGAGCGCCACAAGGCCAAGATGGCCAAGCGCAAGGCGGTGCAGGACGCCGAGGTGGCCGAGAAGACGGTTACCGAAAAGGGACTGCTGATCGTCAACACCGGCCCCGGCAAGGGCAAGACGACAGCCGCCTTCGGGCTGGCGCTGCGCATGCTCGGCTATGGCAAGCGCGTCGGCGTGGTGCAATTCGTCAAGGGCGCCTGGCACACCGGCGAGAAGGATGCCTTCGCCACCTTCGGCGGCCGCATGGTCTGGCACACGATGGGTGAGGGGTTCACCTGGGAAACGCAGGACATCAAGCGCGATATCGCCGCTGCAGAAGCCGCGTGGGCCAAGGCGGTCGAGCTGATCGCCGACCCGTCGATCAGCCTCGTCGTGCTGGATGAGCTGAACATCGCGCTGCGCTACGATTATCTCGACCTCGACAGCGTGGTTTCGACCCTGAAGAACCGGCGCGAGGGCCTGCATGTCGTCGTCACCGGCCGCAACGCCAAGCCGGCGCTGATCGAGGCCGCCGATCTCGTGACCGAGATGGGCTCGGTGAAGCATCATTTTTCGGCGGGGGTTAAGGCGCAGCAGGGGATTGAGTTTTAGGGGGTGCGTCCTTCGAGGCTCGCCCATCGATGTCTGCGGCACAATTTCCATGCCCTGCGGGCTCGCACCTCAGGATGAGGGAGGTAGGCGGCTTGTCTTACCCAAGGCCTGCCAGGTTGTCCCACGGCCCGCTAGCTTGTTTCACCCCGACACCTGCCAACAAGTATTTCAGATCACAGCACTTTAGATAACAAGCGTTTCAGATAACAAGCGTTTCAGAACTTGGCGTGAAAGCGCACCCACCTCCCTCATCCTGAGGTGCGAGCCCGCAGGACATTGCCGTTGTGTCGTAAATTCTGACGGGCGAGCCTCGAAGGACGCACCCCTATCCGAGCCACATCCACAGCGACAACACCCCAAACCCCACAATCATCAACGCATCCGCTGTCCAATAAAGCCTCAGCGCCCGCCTGATGTCCGCGGCATTGGCCTCACGCCGGCCATCCCCCATCGTCGCGTCATCGACCATGACGCCGCCATAGACGCGCGGGCCGGCGAGCGACAGGCCGAGCGCGCCAGCCATCGCCGCTTCCGGCCAACCGGCATTGGGCGAGCGGTGTTTCGAGGCATCGCGCCAGACGCTGCGCCAGGCATTGGCAGCACTGACACCGGGCACGATCATCGCGGCAATCACCAGCAGCAAAGCGGTCAGCCGCGAGGCGGGCAGGTTGATCAGGTCGTCGAAGCGGGCTGCAGCCCAGCCGAAAGCCTCATGCCGCTTCGTGCGATGGCCGATCATCGAATCGGCAGTGTTCGCAGCCTTGTAGGCGACGCCGCCGGCCAGTCCGCCGATGCCGAGCCAGAAGGCGGGCGCGACGATGCCGTCGGAAAAATTCTCGGCGAGGCTTTCGATCGCGGCGCGGCTGACGCCGGCTTCGTCCAGTCGTTCGGGATCGCGGCCGACGATCTGCGACACGGCGCGCCTGCCGGCCTGCAAGCCGCCGCGATCGAGCGCGTCGGCCACCGCCTTCACATGGCTGGCAAGACTGCGCTGCGCCAGCAATGTGCTGGCGAGCAGTGCCGACGCGACAATGCCGAGCGGGGAGAGCGAAAACAGCGTTTCAAGGAAAAATGCGATGCCCGCCGGGATGGCAATCAGCACGATCAGCGCCACCACGCCGCAAATGCGGCGTGATGCGTCGGATTGGGTGGCGCGGTTGAGGTTCTTGTCGAGGAAAGAAATGAGCTGGCCGATCCAGATCACCGGATGGCCGATTGCGCGCACCAGCCGATCCGGGTAACCGAGACCCAGTTCGACGAGAAGCGACAGGAAGGCGAGCAGGACGAACATGGCGCTGGAAAACAGGAGTTCGGTGACGGCGGTGGCCGATCACGGCGGCAGCCTCGGCCGGGCGGCAGCGCTGTTTCCGCAAGCGCCGCTGCCCTGGATCGACCTGTCGACCGGGATCAATCCGCACTCCTATCCGCTTTTCGATCTCCCTGCCACAGCCTTGTCGCGGCTACCGGAATCGGGCCGGGCACGGGAATTGGCAGCGATTGCGGCAAGCGCCTATGGTGCGCCATCCGTGGCCAATATTGCATCCGCACCGGGCACGCAGATCCTGCTGCCACGCGTTGCCTCACTGGTGAAGCCGGGCAGGGCGCTGGTGCTTGGGCCGACCTATGCCGAGCACGCGCGGGCCTGCGCGATTGCGGGTCATGCCGTTGCTGAAGTCCGGGATTTCAAGGCGCTTTACGATGCGGACCTCGCTATCGTCGTCAATCCCAATAACCCCGATGGGCGCGTGATGCCGCGCGAAAAGCTTCTTCATCTCGCCGCCGCGTTGCACGCTAAAGGCGGGCTGCTGGTGGTCGACGAGGCCTTCATGGATGTCGGGCCGCAGTCCGAGCGCATCGATGGCGATGCCGGGCAGGGCGGTCTCGTCGTGCTGCGCTCCTTCGGCAAGTTTTTTGGCCTTGCCGGCGTGCGGCTGGGTTTCGCGATTGCTGCCGAATCGGTGGTTGCCCGGCTGGATGCAGAATTGGGGCCGTGGGCCGTTGCTGGCCCGGCGCTGGAATATGGCATCAAGGCGCTGGCTGACACCTCCTGGCAGGTGGCGATGCGCGACAAGCTCAACGACGAAGCGGCGCGACTCGATACTTTGCTGGCAAGGCATGGCGTGATCGTCAGCGGCGGTACCAGCCTGTTTCGATTCATGAAAACACCTCACGCCGCGAGAATGTTCACCGCGCTGGGCGAAAAGGGTATCCTGCTGCGAAATTTCAGCTGGGACGCCTCCGCGCTCCGCATCGGCCTGCCCGGCAGCGAAGCGGAGTGGCAGCGTCTGGAGCAAGCACTCGCCGCTTGGGCGGCCCGGCATGCCGGCAAACTCACCGAGGTTCGGTCATGATCTATGTCTGCCCACTGTCGAAGATCGATGAGACGGCGACGAGTATCGGCGCAAGCCGGATGGTTTCGCTGCTCAACACCGGCACGGCGTTGACCCGTCCGGCGGTGATCGCACCGGAAAACCATCTGCTGTTGCTGATGAACGATATCGCCGAGGCGCAGGAAGGCATGACCTTGCCGGGTGAGGACCACGTGCGCAACCTGCTCGATTTTGCCGGCACCTGGGATCGCGCACAGCCGCTGCTCATCCATTGTTTTGCCGGCATCAGCCGTTCGACGGCGTCGGCCTATATCGTTGCGTCGGCGCTCTCGCCGCATCGCGACGAGGTCGAACTGGCGAACACGCTGAGGCAGGCATCGCCCTCGGCAACGCCCAACCCGCGGCTGATCGCAGTAGCCGACGACATCCTCGGGCGTGGGGGGCGTATGGTGGATGCCATCCGCGCGATCGGACGCGGCGCTGACGCTTTCGAAGGCACTCCTTTCGGCCTGAACCTCTGATCAGGGCAGCCAGTCGGCCAGTTTTGCTTTCCTGACGTCTTGCAATAGGCGGATGAAGCCGTCGGCCTGATGCTCGGCCGTCAGCTTGCCCTTTTCTGCCGTGGCGATCGCGGCATTGCCGACGACGCCATGCTTGTTGAGGTCGGTGGCGACCCAGGCGAAGGCATGCGTGCCGGTCTGGCGCAAAAGGTCGAATTGCTGCTCGGCATTGGCGACATTGGAGACGAAATTCTCGGCCTTGCCCATGTCGACCAGATCAGGCCGGAAATGCAGCATCAGCGAGGTCTCGACATCGCCGCCATGGATGCCTTGGCGGTCTTCCAGTTCCGGGTACATGCCCTCCGGCCGGCCAAAGCGCTGCCAGCTCGTTTTCACCGCCAGCATGTCGAAGCGCACGCGCAGTTCGCGCGTGACGATGCCCATGATCTCCTCGTTGCCGCCATGCGAATTGACGACCACCAGCTTGCGCACGCCGGCCCGCGCGATGGAAACGCCGAGTTCGGTCCAGGCTTCGATCAGTGTTGTCGCCGGCAAGGTCAGCGTGCCCGGCGCAAAGAGGTGCTCATTGGATTTGCCGACTGCCTGCACCGGCAGGATGCGGATGTCGAGATCGTCGGGCAGGCGCGCGATGACGGCTTCCAGCATGCCGTTCATGATGGTGGTGTCCGTCGAAACCGGCAGGTGAGGCCCGTGCTGCTCGATCGCCGCGACGGGTAGGACAGCGATCGTCCTCTCCGGGTCGATCGAAGCATATTCGGTGGTCTTGTAGTCGCCCCACCAGACGCGTCTTTTTGTTTGGGCCACTGGAAACTCCGAAAAGAGAATAATGGTTTGCGCTGCCCCTCATCCCGCTGCCGCGACCTTCTCCCCGTATAGCGACGGGGAGAAGGAGGAAGCTCCAGCGTTGACGCCTCCCTCTCCCCGTTTTTCACGGGGAGAGGGTAAGGATGAGGGGCAGCGCCAATCTCTGGATCATTTAACGATAGAGCGAAGCGCTGTCGACTTACCCTGCCGCGATCACCTCGATCTCGACCTTGAATTCCGGCCGGGCAAAACCTGAAACAATCATCAGCGTCGAGGCGGGCGCCGGATCAGAAAACAGCCGGTCGCGCACGTCCATATAGGGCCGCAGATAAACGCGGTCGGTGACGAAGGCGTTGATGCGCACGATGTCTTTCAGCGTCAGGCCGGCCTCGCCAAGAATTGCCGCGATATTGCCGAAGCAGAGCTCCGCCTGCGCGCCGGCATCCTCGGGGATCGCGTCATCCGGCCCAATGCCGAGTTGGCCGGAACACAGTACGAGGCGCTTGCCTGCCGGCACTTCGACGCCGTGGCTGTAGCGCGCAAAGGGCGGTTTTATCGTTTTCGGGGTGAGGAATCTGAACATGAAAATCTCCGGGTCGCCGCAAGCCTAGATCGGTTGAGCATCACGCTTCAAGCCATTGTGCATGCTTTCCAACCATGATGGACAGACGCCCGGAAAATGGGCACGATGCCGGGTGAAATGGCACAAGCGCGCCGCTGGAATTGCACGATGGCGTCATCATCCCTGCAAACAGCCAATGGCATACGTCTTGCTTGAAGACTTTATTGCCCGGCGACAATCGCGCGGGCCGAAACAGGGGTGTTGTCGATGAACAGGAAATTCTGCTTCTCCGTCGGCGTGATCGCGCTTCTCGGCGCTTCCGCTTCGACCGCACTGGCAGCCGAAAAGATCACCTACATGACCAACTGGTTGGCCCAGGCCGAGCATGGCGGCTACTATCAGGCGGTTGCCGACGGCACCTATGCCGCCTGCGGCCTGGACGTCACCATCCAGCAGGGTGGACCGCAGGTCAGCGGCCGGCCGTTGCTTCTGGCCGGCAAGATCGATTTCTACATGGGCGGTAACCTGTTGCAGGCGTTCGATGCCGTGCAGCAGAACATTCCGCTGCGCATCGTTGCTGCTTCCTTCCAGAAGGAGCCGCAGGTGGTCATGTCCCATCCGGGGCAAGGCCTCGACAAATGGGAAGACCTGAAGAACGCCGACCAGTATATCCTGGGCGACGAGGGCGCGCAGAGCTTCTTCCAGTGGATGATCACCGAATTCGGCTTCGACCCGGCAAAACGCGTGCCCTACACCTTCAATGCGGCGCCCTTTATCGCCAATACGAAGTCCATCCAGCAGGGTTACGTCACCTCGGAACCTTTCGCGGTGGAGAAGGAAGGCGGCTTCAAGCCCAACACCTTCCTGCTGGCCGATTACGGCTTCAGCACTTACGCAACCACGATCGAGGCGATGCAGGAGACGATCGACAAGCGGCCGGAGGTGGTGAAGTGCTTCGTCGATGGCTCGGCCAAGGGCTGGTACAATTATCTCTACGGCGACAACAAGGCCGCCAACGAAGCGATCAAGAAAGACAATCCCGACATCACCGACGAGCAGATCGCGTTTTCGATCGAGCAGATGAAGAAGTTCGGCATCGTCGATTCTGGTGACGCGGAAAAGCTCGGCATCGGCGCCATGACCGACGAGCATATCGCAGGGTTCTACGCCAAGATGGTCAAGGCTAAGGTCATTCCTGAAGGCCTCGATATCAAGAAGGCCTACACGCTCGATTTCGTTAACAAAGGCGTGGGGCTCGACCTGAAGAAGTGAGCCCGGCTCCGGCGTAATGGTTCCATCGACAACAGTACCGGGCATGGAAGGCAGCGGAAAACCGCTGCTTTCGCTGCGCGCCGTGGGAAAGACCTTTTCCAACGGCGTGACCGCGCTCAGCAATGTCGACATGACGATCCGGGAGGGCGACTTTCTTAGCCTGCTCGGTCCGTCCGGCTGCGGCAAGTCGACGGCGCTGCGCATTATCGCCGGCCTGACCGCGCCGACCACCGGCACGCTGGACTGGTCGCGCAAGCCGGGTGAGGAGAGTTCCGTCGGCTTCGTTTTCCAGGAGCCGACGCTGCTGCCCTGGGCCAGCGTGTTCGACAATGTCTGGCTGCCGCTGCGGCTGAAGGGCGTTTCACGAAGCGATGCTGCACCGGCGGTTTCGCAGCTTCTTGAGCGCGTTCACCTGTCGGGTTTCGAAAATGCAGTGCCGCGCGAGCTTTCCGGCGGCATGAAGATGCGCGTGTCGATAGCCCGCGCACTGGTGACCAAGCCGCGTGTGCTGCTGATGGACGAGCCTTTTGCGGCGCTCGACGAAATCACGCGCTTCAAGCTCAACAACGATCTCCTCGAGCTCTGGCAGGACGAACGCTTCACCACGGTCTTTGTCACGCACAGCGTCTTCGAAAGCGTGTTTCTTTCCAACCGCATCGTCGTCATGGCCGCGCGTCCGGGCCGGGTGTTTCAGGAGGTCGAAGTCGACGCGCCCTATCCGCGCGATGAGGCGTTTCGCACGTCGCCCGCCTATGCCGCCCTGTGCCGGCAGGCCTCCGATGTGCTGGTCAGCGCGATCAACTCCACGCATGGAGCGGCGGCATGACCGCTGTCGAACGGTCCGTGGCAACGCTCGACCCCGAGGAAGCGCGGCGCCTGCGGCGGGAACGGCTGGAGCGCATCGGCAGCTGGGTTCTGCCGCTGGCGATCATGGTTCTGGCGATCTGGCTGTGGGACCGCATCTGCGTCTGGAACGAGATCCCGCAATATATCCTGCCGCGGCCGGGCGTGGTGCTGCAGACGCTGCACAACGATGCCGGTCTGCTGTTCGGCTCGCTGCTGGTGACGCTGCGCATCACCTTTCTCGGCCTGCTTCTGGCGGTCGTCGGCGGCGTCGGGCTTGCCGTGCTGTTTGCGCAGTCGAAATGGGTCGAGATGTCGCTCTTCCCCTTCGCCATCGTGCTGCAGGTCACGCCGATCGTCGCGATCTTTCCGCTGATCAACATCTATGTCGACAACCAGACGGCCAAGCTGCTGCTCTGCGCCTGGATCGTTGCCTTTTTCCCGATCCTGTCCAACACGACGCTCGGGCTGAACTCGGTCGACCGCAATCTGCGCGACCTGTTCCGGCTCAACGGCGCGACGCGCTGGCAGGAGCTCTGGCATCTGCGCCTGCCTGCGGCGATGCCCTATTTTCTCGGCGGCTTGAAGATCGCCGGCGGCCTGTCGCTGATCGGCGCGGTGGTGGCCGAATTCGTCGCCGGCGCTTCCGGCCAATCGTCGGGGCTCGCCTCGCGAATTATCGAGGCCGGCTACCGGCTCAATGCGCCGAGATTGTTCGCGGCGCTGATCCTGATCTCGCTCGCCGGCATCGTCATCTTCCTCGTGCTTTCGCTGGTGTCGCATCTCATCCTGCGGCGCTGGCACGAAAGCGCGCTGAAGCAGGAGCGGTAGTGATGATCCTGCTCGCATTTCGCTGCCCCTCATCCCCCTGCCGGGACCTTCTCCCCGTGAACGGGGAGAAGGGGGCTAGCCGCAGCGCCTCCACTTCTCCTTCTCCCCGTCACTATACGGGGAGAAGGTCCCGGCAGGGGGATGAGGGGCAGCAATGACATCTATCCAGATACCCGCCTCCGGCAACTACACCCTCGTCAATGCCCGAGTGCACTCCTCACTCACGCCCGACTTTGCCGCATCCTTCGACGCTGACGGCTTTGCGCTCGCCGACATCGCGGTCATGGGCGGGAAGATCGCCAGCATCACCGCGAACGAAGCACATGATCCCGCCGCCGCCATCGACCTCAAAGGCCGCATCGTCCTTCCCTGTTTCGTCGATTGCCACACCCATATCGACAAGGGCCACATATGGCCGCGAACGCCGAACCCGGACGGTTCCTTCCCGGGTGCGCTGGTCGCGACGGGAAACGACCGCGCGGCGCGCTGGACTGCCGAGGATGTCGCGCGGCGCATGGATTTCTCCCTGCGCTCGGCCTACGCCCACGGCACCAAGGCTCTGCGCACCCATATCGACAGCGTGCCGCCCCAGGAAGAAATCTCCTGGCCGGTTTTCGAGGAGATGCGCGAGCGCTGGAAAGGTCGCGTCGAGTTGCAAGGGGCCTGCCTGCTCGGCATTGATGGCGCGCGCGACGCGGCATGGTTCGAGCGGTTGGCGAAGCAGGTGGCGGCTGCCAAAGGCGTGCTCGGCGCTGTTGCATACATGGTGCCCGACCTCGATGAACTGCTGGACCGCATGTTCCGCACCGCGACCGATCTCGGCCTCGATCTCGATTTCCATGCCGACGAAACCGCCGATATCTCCGCAGTCGGGCTCAGGAAGATCGCGGAAGCGGCACTGCGTCATCGCTTCGGAGGAAAAATCCTCGTCGGCCATTGCTGCTCGCTGGCGCGCCAGCCGGACGCCGATGTGCTGGACACGCTCGACAAGGTGGCGCGCGCCGGCATCGCGGTCGTGTCGCTGCCGATGTGTAATCTCTACCTTCAGGATCGCCGCCATGACGGCACCACGCCACGCTGGCGCGGCGTGACGCTGCTGCACGAGATGAAGGCGCGCGGCATTCCCGTCTCCGTCGCCTCCGATAACACGCGTGATCCCTTCTATGCCTATGGCGATCTCGACATGCTGGAGGTCTATCGCATGGCGACGCGCATCCTGCATTTCGACCACCCGGTGAGTGACTGGCCGAAGTCGGTTGCGGCGACGCCGGCAGAGGTGATGCGGCTCGACGGGGCAGGCGGCTTAAGCGTCGGCGATGCCGCCGACTTCATTGTCTTCAAAGGCCGGAGCTGGACCGAACTCCTGTCGCGGCCGGAATCTGACCGCATCGTCGTCCGCAATGGCAAGGCCATCGCGCGCGAACTGCCCGACTATGCCGAACTCGACGACCTGATGGTGAACTGATGGACATTGCGGCGCTGAAGCGCGAACTCGACGGCCTGAAGATCGAAGATAATCCGGCGATCGTGCAGCAGAAGAGCCGCGATTTCTACTGGTACAGCCCTGTTCTGAAGCGCCAGCTCGAAAACGTAACCGCCGATCTTGTCGTCTCGCCCAGGAACCAGGGCGAGGTCGTGCGCGTGCTCGCCGCCTGTCACCGCCTCGGCATTCCGGTGACGCCGCGCGGCACCGGCACCGGCAATTATGGTCAGGCCATGCCACTGTCGGGTGGCGTTGTGCTGTCGCTCGCCGAGATGAACGAGGTGACCACGATTGCGGCGGGGCGTGTCATTTGCGGGCCGGGCGCGATCCTTGCCGATATCGACCGGGCGACGCGCGCGCATTCAGGCCAGGAACTGCGCCTGCATCCTTCGACCTACAACACCGCTTCCATCGGCGGTTTCATCGCCGGCGGCTCAGGTGGGGTCGGCTCGATCAATTTCGGCGGCTTGCGTGATTTCGGCAACGTCATTCGCCTGCGCGTCGTCACCATGGAGGCCGAGCCGAAGGTGCTCGACCTCACCGGCGAGGACCTGCACAAGGTCACGCACGCCTATGGCACCAACGGCATTATCGTCGAGGTCGAGATGCCGCTGACGGCGTCCTATGACTGGATCGACGTGATCGTCGGCTTCGACAGTTTCATCGGCGCAGCGCGCTACGGCAATGCGCTCGCCTGCCAGGACGGGCTTTTGACCAAGCTCATCACGCCGATCGCGGCACCGGTGCCGCAGGATTATTTCAAACGCCACCAGCGCTTCTTCCGGCCGGGGCAGAGCATTTGTCTCGTCATGGTCGCGCCGCAGTCGCTCGATGCTTTTCTGGCCTTCACACGCCGCGAGGGCGGGGAAGTTGTGATGAACGCAGCCAGCATGTCGGAGGCGGAGAAAAAGGGCCTTCCGCCGGCCTTCGAGCTTGCCTGGAACCACACGACCTTGCGGGCGCTGCGCGTCGATCCTTCAATCACCTATCTGCAATCGCTCTATCCGTTCCCGAACCAGCTGGCTCTGGTCGAGAAGATGGATGCGATGTTTCCGGGCGAGGTCTTTTCCCATCTCGAATTCGTTCGCTTCGATGGCAACATCACCTGTTTCGGCCTGCCGCTGGTGAAATTCACCAGCGAAGAGCGGCTCGATGAGATCATTCGCTTGCATGAGGAGAATGGCTGTCCGATCTTCAATCCGCACCGCTATACGCTGGAGGAGGGCGGCATGAAGCAGACGGACGATATTCAGCTCGCCTTCAAGCGCGAGGCCGACCCGCAGGGGCTGCTCAATCCCGGCAAGATGATCGCCTGGGAAAATCCCGACTACGACTACCGGTCGGGCAAGACCTTTCTGTTCAAAGGTTTGCAGCGGGCGGGTTGACGGAGCAGGCATGAACATCCTCGTCCTCTACGCCAATCCGGTCGAGACAAGCTTTGGCGCTGCAGTTCACAGCCTGATCGTTGAACGGTTGAGGACGAAGGGACATAGTGTCGACGACTGCGATCTTTATGGCGAAGACTTCGACCCGCGCCTCACGCGCGCCGAGCGCATTGGTTATCACGATGTTCCCGCCAACATCGAAAGCGTTCACACCTATGTCGAACGCCTGCGCCGCGCGGATGCGCTGGTGCTCTCCTTTCCTGTGTGGAACTACGGCTATCCCGCCATCCTGAAAGGCTTTTTCGATCGCGTCTTCCTGCCCGGCGTGTCGTTCAAGCTTGTCGCAGGCCGCACGGTGCCGACGCTTCACAATGTCAAAAAGGTCGCCGCAGTCACCACTTATGGCGGCAGCAGGCTTGCAGCGTTCCTGGTTGGCGATCCACCGCGAAAGATCATTACGCGGGTGCTGCGCGCGACGGTAAAGCCGGGCGCGCCGGTTTCCTATCTGGCGCATTATTCCATGAACCTCTCGACGCCTGCGTCGCGCGAAAAATTCATGGCGAAGGTTTCGGCCCAGATGGACGCCTTCTGATGCGGGTGCTGGTGGTCTATTGCCATCCTGTGCCTGAAAGTTTTTGCGCCGCGGTTCGTGATGCGGCCATAGAGGCGATCCACGCCAAGGGCTGCGAAGCGCGTCTCGTCGATCTCTACGCGGAAAACTTCGACCCCGTCATGCGTGACGACGAGCGGCGATTCTACAATGATCGTCGGCCGGTAGACCCGGCGCTTGAAGCGCATATCGAGCACCTGAAATGGGCGCAGGCGATCGTCTTCATCTACCCGACATGGTGGTATGGCCTGCCGGCCATGCTGAAGGGTTGGCTCGACAGGGTTTGGGCAACGGAGGTCGCCTTCGAACTGCCCAAGGGCAAGGGAGCGATCAAACCGCTGATGACGCATGTGTCGAAGATCGCCGTCATCACCACCTGCGGTGCGCCGCGCTGGTGGTCGCATGTCGTCGGCCATCCCGGCCGCAAGACCATCCTGCGCGGCATCCGCGCGCTCTGCGCCCGGCGCTGCCGCACGATGTTCCTGGCGCATTACATGATGGATACCTCGACGCCGAAAAGCCGCGAGGCGTTTCTGGGGCAGGTGCGGCGCAAGCTGGCGGCTTTTTGAGGGGTTGCAGTGGTCTTTCTTCTCCCCGTTCACGGGGAGAAGATGCCGGCAGGCAGATGAGGGGCAGCGCTTGCCTCTCAGAAGTTGGAGCCGCCCCTCATCCGACCCTTCGGGCCACCTTCTCCCCGTAAACGGGGAGAAGAAAGAGCGCGCTACATCCTGACCCGTTCCGACTTCGGATCATACATCGGCCTCAACGATGCCTCGGCCTTGAAGCGTTCGCCGGCGATCTCGATCTCGTAGGACGAGCCGAGCACATCGGCCTCGCTCTCCCCCTTCGCCGGCACATAGCCCATGCCGATGGCACCGCCGAGGTGATGGCCGTAATTGCCCGAGGTGACCGTGCCGACGATCTTGCCGTCGCGCACGATCGCCTCGTTGTGGAACAGCAGCGGTTCCGGGTCGGTCAGGCGGAACTGCACCAGCCGGCGTGACAGGCCGGCATCCTTTTTTGCCAGCACCGCGTCGCGGCCAATGAACTCGCCCTTGCCGGTCTTCACGGCAAAGCCGAGGCCGGCTTCCAGCACATGGTCCTCGTCGGTGATGTCGTGGCCGAAATGGCGGAACGCCTTCTCGATGCGGCAGGAATCCAGCGTGTGCAGGCCGCAGAGTTTCAGGTCGAATTCGCGCCCGGCGTCTTCCAGCGCCTCGAAGACATGGGCGGTCTGGTCGGTCGAGACATAGAGTTCCCAGCCGAGTTCGCCGACATAGGTGACGCGGTGAGCGCGCGCCAGCCCCATGCCGATCTCGATCTCCTGGAAGGTGCCGAACGGATTGTTCGCATTCGAAAAATCGTTTGGGCTGATTTTTTCGATCAGTTCGCGAGAACGCGGACCCATCAGGCAGAGCACGCTTTCTGAAGCCGTCACATCGGTGATGACGACGAACTCGTCGCGCAGATGCTTGCGCAGCCATGCCAGGTCGCGCTGCAAGGTCGCGCCGGGCACGACGGCGAAGAAGGCCGTTTCGGAAAGACGCGAAACGGTGAGGTCGCTCTCGATGCCGCCGCGATTGTTCAGCATCTGCGTGTAGACGATCTTGCCGGGTGCGACATCGAGATCGTTGGCGCACATGCGTTGCAGGAAGGCCAGCGCATCGCGGCCCTCGATCCTGATCTTGCCGAAGGAGGTCATGTCGAACAGGCCGACATTGTTGCGCACGGCCAGATGCTCGTCGCGCTGGTTGTCGAACCAGTTCTGTCGCTTCCAGGAATATCTGTATTCGCGCTCCTGGCCTTCGCGGGCGAACCAGTTGGCGCGTTCCCAGCCGGCGACTTCGCCGAAAACGGCTCCGCGCGCCTTCAGTTGCTCATGGATAGGCGAGCGGCGCACGCCGCGCGAAGTCGCCATCTGGCGGTAGGGGAAATGGTCGGCATAGAGAAGGCCGAGCGTTTCGGAGACGCGCTCCTTGAGGTAGGCGCGGTTCTTCTGAAAAGGCTGGGCGCGGCGGATATCGACTTCCCACAGATCGAAGGGCGCTTCGCCGTCATTGATCCATTGCGCCAGCGCCATGCCGGCACCGCCGGAGGAAACGATGCCGATGGAATTGTAGCCGGCGGCCACCCAGTAGCCGCCGAGTTCGGGCGCTTCGCCGAGATAATAGCGGTCGTCGGGCGTAAAGCTCTCCGGGCCGTTGAAGAAGGTGTGGATGCCGGCGGTGCCGAGCATTGGCATGCGGTTCACGCCCATTTCGAGGATGGGCTCGAAATGCTCGAAATCCTCGGGCAGCTGGTCGAAGCAGAAATCCTCCGAAATGCCGTTCATGCCCCATGGCTTGGCGACCGGCTCGAAGGCGCCGAGCATCATCTTGCCGGCGTCTTCCTTGTAGTAGGCGCATTCGTCCGGCACGCGCAGGACGGGGAGGCGGCCAAGCCCCTCAATGGCTTCGGTGACGAGATAAAAATGCTCGCAGGCGTGCAGCGGCACGGTCACGCCCGACATGGCGCCAAGTTCGCGCGCCCACATGCCGGCGCAGTTGATGACGATATCGCTCTCGATCGTGCCTTGCTCGTCGCCCTTGGCCCATGAAACGCCGGTGACGCGGCCGTTCTTCTGGTGCACGGCTGTGACTTTGACGTTCTCGACGATCTTCGCGCCGCGCTGGCGTGCGCCTTTGGCCAGCGCCATGGCGATGTTGGCAGGGTCGCACTGGCCGTCGAGCGGCAGATGCACCGCGCCGACCACGTCGGCCACGTTGAGATGCGGATACATCTCCTTGACTTCATTAGGCGAAATCTCGCGCACATCGACATCGAAGGCGCGCGCCAGCGAGGCCTGGCGGTAGATTTCGTGCTTGCGCTCCTCGGTCAGCGCAACGGTGATGGAGCCGACTTGGCGCATGCCGGTGGCGACTTCGGTTTCTTCTTCCAGCTTGACGTAGAGGTCGGCGGAATATTTGGCGAGCCGCGTCATGTTCTGCGAGGCGCGCAGCTGGCCGATCAGCCCTGCCGCATGCCAGGTGGTGCCGGAGGTGAGCTGTTTGCGCTCCAGAAGCACGATGTCGGTCCAGCCGAGCTTGGCGAGGTGATAGGCGACCGAGCAGCCGGATACGCCGCCGCCTATGATGACGGCGCGGGCCTTTTGCGGCAGAGAACTCATGCTTGCTTGCTTTCCTTGGATGGGCTGTAGGCGGCGGCGAAGCGCTTCAGGCGTTCGGCTGCTTCCAGAAGAATGTCCTCCGGCTGGCAGAGGCTGATGCGGATGTGGCCGGCGGCGGCGTCGCCGAAGCTGACGCCGGGCATGACGGCGACCTTCTCGCTGTTGAGGAACGCCCAGGCGAAGCTTTCGCAGTCCGGCTCTATGGCGCTGATGTCGAGCATGACATACATGCCGCCTTCGGAGCCGCGCACGGTGACATTGTTCAGCCCGCGCACGGCGTCGAGAAAGACGGCGCGCCGTGCCGCATAGCGCTCGGCTATCTCCTTGACGCCGTATGCATTCTCCATTGCCTCGACCGCTGCACGGCTGACGAAATCGGTCAGGCCGTAAGTGGTGACGAGATTGAGGCTGATGAGCAGGCTGACCAGGTCCTTCGGCGCAGTCAGCCAGCCGATACGCCAGCCGGTCATGCCGTGGCTTTTCGACATGGAGTTGATGACCAGCGTGCGCTCGGCCATGCCGGGCAGCGAGCGCGGCGAGACATGCTCGCCACCGCCCAGCGTCCAGTAAACCTCGTCGGAAAACAGCCAGAGATCATGCTTGCGGCAGATTTCCGCGATGCCTTCCAGGCTTTTGCGGGAATATACGGCACCCGTCGGGTTGTTGGGCGTGTTGATGAGGATCGCCTTGGTGCGCGGCTGCAAGGCAGCAGTGATGTCTTCGGCGCGCGGCTGGAAACCGTCCTCGGCGCGGGTCTCGACGATGGTGAAATCAGCGCCCGCCGCGCGGAAGGTCGGCGGGTAGGTGGCATAATAGGGCGCGACGACGATGGCGTGGTCGCCTGGATCAAGCGCGGCCTGCGCGGCGGCAAACAGCGCGAGCTGCCCGCCCGGCGTGGCGATCACCTCGTCGGCAGTGGTGGGCACGCCGGTGCATTGCGCGGAAAGCTTCGCCATGGCCGCGCGCAGGCGCGGGATGCCGGGAAGCTGCGTGTAATGATGATAGCCGCCGCGCACGGCGGTGACGCAGGCTTCGACCGTCTCAGTAGGCGTGTCGAAATCATGATCGCCGACCGAAAGCATGATGATGTCCTCGCCTGCCTCCTTGCGGTTCATGGCGGCGAAGTGGACCTCCCAGCCATCCTTGCCGGACGGCGTGATGCCGGAAATGCGGGACGAGGGTTTGGGCATCTTATGCTCTCAATCTTTCGTTCTTCGGGTCCCACAGGGGCTGGTCTTCCTGCACCACCGCGGGGAAATTCTCGCCAAAGATTTCCACCTGCACTTTCGTGCCGGGCACCGCCAGATCGGCGCGGATCGTGCCGAGCGCGATCGACTTGCCGACGCGGTAGCCCCAGCCGCCGGAGGTGGTTTCGCCGACGATCCTGCCTTCATAGAGAACGGTCGACATGTAGGGCGCGTCGTGAGCGCCAGCCTCGACCACCAGCGTGACGAAGCGTTTCTTCACGCCCTGCTGCCGTTCGCTGAGCAGTGCGGCCTTGCCCTTGAAATCCGGCTTGTCCCATTTGACGAAGCGCTCGAGCCCGCCTTGCAGAACGGTGTAGTCGGTCGAAAGATCGCCCTTCCAGGCGCGATAACCTTTTTCCAGCCGCAGCGAATCCAGCGCGAACATGCCGAAGGGTTTCAGGCCGTGCTTTTGTCCTGCAGCCCAGACGGCGTCGAAGATCGCCGCCGTGTCTTCGATCTTGGTGTGGATTTCCCAGCCGAGTTCGCCGGCAAAGGAAACGCGCACGAGCTGGCACCAGCGGCCGGCGATCTGCACGGACTGATGCGACAGCCATGGCAGCGTGAGGTCGGCGTCCGTTACGCCGGCCAGTATCGCACGGGAATTCGGCCCTGAAAGGATCTGGCAGGAAAAGGCGTCGGTCATGTTTTTGAGTGAGATTTGAGTCGCTTGCGGAAGATGCTTCTGAAGCCACTCGAAATCATGCCACTCGGCAACGGCCGCCGTGATCAGGAAGAAAAAGTCCTCGCCAAGCGCCATGATCGACATTTCGGTGACGATGCGGCCCTTGTCGTCGGCGAAATAGGCAAGCCCGATACGCCCGGGCTTCGGCACCACGCCGGTGATCAGTGAAGACAGCCAGTCGCGCGCGCCGGCGCCTTCGACGCGGAAGCGCGAGAAGCCGGGCAGGTCGAGGATGCCGGCCGTGTCGCGCACGGCCAGGCATTCCTCGCGAATGCGTTTCTCCCACGGCCCAGTGCGCGCAAAAGTCTGGGTGGATTCTTCCGAGGTGTCGTCGCCGTCCTTCGCGAACCAAGTCGCGCGCTCCCAGCCATTATAGGCGTTGAACTGTGCGCCGAGGGCGGCGATGCGGTCGTGGATCGGCGACAGTTTTTGTCCACGACCAGCCGGCCAGGCGTGGCGCGGGAAATGGATCGCATATTCGTGGCCGTAGATTTCCATGCCCTTGGCCACGGCATAGTCCTTATCGGCAGCGAATGAGGTGAAGCGGCGCGGGTCGCAGGACCACATGTCCCATTCGGTCTGGCCTTGCGTCACCCACTCGGCCAGCACCTTGCCGGCCCCGCCGGCCTGGGCGATGCCGAAGGTGAAGACGCAGGCCTCGAAGGCATTGGGCACGCCCGGCATCGGGCCGATCAACGGGTTGCCGTCAGGCGCGTAGGGGATAGGGCCGTTGATGACCTTGGAAAGCCCTGCGGTGCCGAGGATCGGCACGCGGGCTATGGCGTCGTTGAGATACCACTCCAGCCGCTCCAGATCGTCCGGGTAGAGCTGGAAGGAGAAATCGTCGGGCATTGGGTCGTCGGCGGTCGCCCAATGGGCGCGGCAGTTGCGCTCATAGGGGCCGAGATTCATGCCGTTCTTTTCCTGCCGCAGATAGTAGGAGCTGTCGACGTCGCGCAGCAGGGGCAGCTTGTGTCCGGCCTCCTTCGACCAGGCGGCGAGTTCGGGGATTTCCTCGAACAGGATGTATTGATGGCTCATCACCATCATCGGCACATCGCGGCCGAACATCTTTCCGACCTCCTGCGCCCGGTAGCCGGCGGCGTTGACGACATATTCGCAGCGGATTTCGCCTTGCGCGGTCTCGATCGCCCATTCGCCATTCTCGCGGCGCACACCGCTGACCGGGCAGAAGCGGATGATCTTGGCGCCCATGTCGCGCGCGCCCTTGGCAAGAGCCTGGGTCAGCTGCGCCGGGTCGATGTCGCCGTCGCTCGGGTCGTAGAGCGCGCCTTGCAGCTCATGCGTTTCGATAAAGGGATAGCGCGCCTTGATCTCGTCGTTGCCGACAACCTCGATGTTCATGCCCTGATAGCGCCCCATGCCTCTGGCGCGCTGGAACTCCTGCATGCGCTCCTTCGAGTGGGCAAGCCGCAGCGAACCGGTGACGTGATAGTTCATGGGGTAGTCGACTTCCGCCGCCAGCCCCCGGTAAAGCTTGGTCGAATAGCGCTGCATGTTCATCAGCGACCAGGATGACGAGAAGGTCGGCACGTTGCCTGCCGCATGCCACGTCGAGCCGGAGGTCAGCTCGTTCTTTTCCAAGAGCACGCAGTCGGTCCAGCCGGCCTTGGCCAGATGATAGAGCGCCGAGACGCCGACAGCTCCGCCGCCGATGATGACCACGCGCGCCGTTGTCGGAAAATCAGCCATCGAACTCTTCTCCTCCTCAATTCCTCAATAAACCGGTGGCGAGATCACCCATATGACCACCGCCGGTTCGTTCCCCGGATTCTTCCATCGGAACGGCTTGCCGCCGAACCTGAAACTGTCGCCTTCTGCGAGGCTGTGCCAGTTGCCGTCGATCTCGATGTCGAAGCGGCCTGAGACGAGATAGCCTGCTTCCTCGGTCGGGCGATGCGCCGCCGTCTTCAATTCTGCGCCGGGCGCGAATTCGGAGCGCAGCATTTCGAAGCTTCCGCCAAGGTCCGGCGAAAGAAGCTCTTCCACCAGGCCGGAATCGCTTGTGCCAAGCGAGCGGCGGCGGCCCGCGCGCACGATCACGCCGCGCTCGGCCTCTTCCGGTACGTCATGACCGAAGAACAGGCTGACCGGCACGCCGAACAGATCGGCGAAGGCGCGCAGGTCACCGATCGAAGGCGTCGACAGGCCGCGCTCGACCTGGCTCAGCCAGCCGACCGAACGCCCAAGTTTCAGCGCAATCTCGGACAATGTAAGGCCTCGCGCCTTTCGCAGCGCGCGCAGATCCCGCGCCAGCAGCGCGTTTGCGCCGTCTGGAAGGGGGCCATCCGCCGCGATGTGCCGGGACTTTTGAAGCGACATGAAAATTCCTCGAGAAATTTCATCAGATGTCAATTTCGTGAAAAATTCAAGCAGAATTTCATGGAACGCAGGTAGTGCTTGCGAGAGTTAAGAGGCTGGTGCAAATGCAGGTTTCGCGAAAGGATGATGAGGAGCGTTCTTTGGATCGCAGCCGCATCGAGAAGGAACTGTTCATGCTGGCACGTGGGGCCGCAGCCAACGCCAAGGACGAAACTGCAATCGTCGACGAGGCCATCGTGTCGCGTCGTTCGGTACGCGCTTTCCTGCCGACGCCGGTCGATGACAAGGTGATCCGGGAAATCCTGGATGTCGCCGCGCGCGCGCCGTCGGGCACGAACATGCAGCCGTGGAAGGTCTACGTCACCAAGGGCGAGAGCAAGCAGCGCATCACCGACGCCATCCTCAATTCCGGTATCCGCGCCGAGAAAGCCAATTGGGACGAGTACAAATACTATCCCGACCAGTTCTTCGAGCCCTATCTGGCGCGCCGCCGCGCCAATGGCTTCGGCCTCTACAGCGTGCTTGGCATCGGTCGGCGCGAGGTCGAGCGCATGCGCGCGCAGCACGACCGCAACTTCGTCTTCTTCGACGCGCCGGTCGGCATGATCTTCACCATCGACCGCCGGCTCAACCAGGGTTCGTGGATCGACTACGGCATGTTCCTGCAGAATATCATGATCGCAGCGCGGGGCAGGGGCCTGCACACATGCCCGCAGGCGGCATTCGCGCCCTATCACAACCAGATCAGGCCGGTTCTTGATATCCCGGATGAGGAAATCGTCGTCTGCGGCATGGCGCTCGGCCATGAAGACACGACCAAGCCGGAAAGCACCTTCCGCACCGACCGCGCGCCACAGGAAGAGTGGGTGACGTTTCGGGAGTGATTGCCGGCCGCAAGGCGGCCGGCTTCACGGCTGGTCGTTCAGGCGATTTTCCAGATTGGCGATGACGCCGCGCAGCATCGCCAGAAAAGCTTCCCTGTCGGGGCCCTCCAGACCTTCGAGCGCATCGGCATTGACTGTGGCGATTGCCGCTCGCACGTCGAGTGCTTTTTTCATTGCGGAGGGCGTCAGCGAGAACAGGGCACTTCTGCCGTCCTCCGGGTTTGGCGCGCGCGCGACGATGCCGTCGCGTTCCATGCGCGACAGCGTTGCGGCCATGGTCGGCTGCTCGATCGCAGCGATTTCGGTCAGCGCTTTCTGTGACATGGCACCGCCATCGCCAAGCGCGAAAAAGACAGGCAGTTGGCCGGATGACAGGCCGAGTTCCTTCAATCGTCGGTCGATGGCTTTCGCAAACAGGCGCGCCGCCCAGTTGGTGAGATAGCCGGCTGATTTCTCGCGCGAAAACTTCATCTGCATAGCTTGCGATTTATATCGCATGCTACGGTCACCGCAAGCGCGCTACCTCACCTCGTAACCGACCTCTTCCGAGGCATGGCACAGGGCGGTCCAGAACGATCGTGCGAAAGAGCGGAAGACATAGACGTCGAACTGCGTCGGCGCGCTGCGCTGGATCTGGGCGAAAATGTCGTGATGCACGGTCGAGCGCCCGGCGCCGACCGGGAAGGCGGTCGGCGAAAAGTCGATGGCGAAGAATTTTGCCAGCACCCATTCCGCCTTCGGCCCGGTGATGCGGATCGCCGTGCGGCCATGCGAGAGGTCGGTCACAGCCCCGGTCTCCGCCTTGACGGATTTCGCGAAAGCCTCAGTCAGCCCTTCCTGCTCGTCAACGATGAGGAATTTTCCCGGCGCAAAGCCGAAGGCAGCCTTCGTGCCGGTTGCCGTTCCACCGCCTGCGCCGTCCGGCAGCGTCAGGCCGGCGACCTTCTTGATGGCCGCGATGATCGCCTTTTCCTCGCCGTGCCATGCCGCGAGCTGGACGATCGAGCCCGGCGCGGTTTCGGACAGATAAACGCCGACGCCATCCGAAAAATTGCCGCGCGTGCCCGGCTTCCACACCGGCTTCAGCGGTGATTCCTGCTCAACCATGCATGCGGCTCCCTTCCGGATCGAAGAAATGGTGGCTGACGATCTCGACCGGGCCGAAGCGCTTGCGCAGCGGATCGGAGATGAAGGCGCGGGTGCCGCGCCGCACCTTGCCGCCCTTGACCAGCGCCAGGCCGATATATTTGCCGAGCGACGGCGAATAGCATGCGGCGGTGAGATGGCCGAGCGAGCCGTGCGGATTGGCCTCGTCCAGTTCCTCGACGATATGCGCGCCGCCATTCAGCGGGCGGTTGTCGAGCGAGACGATGCCGACGAGTTGCAACCGATCGTCTGCGACCAGCCCTTCGCGGTCCATCATCGCCGAGCCGATGAACGGCTTCTTCTTCGACAGCATCCAGTCGAGATGCAGGTCGCGCGCGGTGGTGCGGCCGTCGATTTCGGCGCCGGTGACATGGCCCTTCTCGATGCGCATGGTGCCGAGCGCTTCCAGCCCATAGGGCACGATGGCGAAGGGCTCGCCAGCCGTCATCAACGCTTGCCAGACATGGGTGCCGTGGCCCGCGCCGCTATAGACCTCGTAGGCCAGTTCGCCGGAGAAGGAGAGGCGGCAGATCATCACCGGCGCGCCGTCGATCTCGCCGTAGACGATGCCCATGAAGGGCAGGGCCTCGTTGTCGACCTTGGTGCCGGTGACACAGGCAGCCAGCACGTCGCGCGATTTCGGCCCGGAGATGGCAGCACCCGCCCACTGGTCGGTCACCGAGGTCAGTTGCACCTTCAGCTCCGGCCAGACGACATCGAGCAGATATTCCAGATGCTGCATGACCTTGCCGGCATTGGCGGTGGTGGTCGTCATCAGGAAATCATGCTCGCCGAGCCGCCAGGTCGTGCCGTCGTCGAGGACAAGGCCGTCCTCGCGCAGCATCAGCCCGTAGCGCGCCTTGCCGATGGCAAGGGTGGAGAACATGTTGGTGTAGACGCGGTCCAGAAACGCGCCGGCGTCCGGCCCCTGCACGGCGATCTTGCCGAGCGTAGAGACATCGACAAGCCCGACGCTGCCGCGCACGGCCTTCGTCTCGCGCACATAGGCCTGCTCGATGGTTTCGCCCGAGAGGCCGTAGATCATCGGGCGATGCCACAGGCCGGCGGCGTAGAAGGCCGCGCCATTCTCGACATGCCAGTCATACATCGGCGTCAGGCGCTCGGGGCGGATGTCGCCATAGCGCTCGCCCGCCAGTGAGCCGACCGAGACCGGCGCGAAAGGCGCGCGAAACCGCGTCGTGCCGACGTCCGGTATCGGCTTGCCCAGCGTCTCTGCCATGATGGCGAGCCCCGGAATGTTCGAGGTCTTGCCCTGGTCGGTCGCCATGCCAAGTGTGGTGTAGCGCTTCAGGTGCTCGACCGAGACGAACCCTTCGCGGTGGGCGAGGCGCACGTCGTCGGCCGTCACGTCATGCTGGAGATCGACGAAGGCCTTGCCCTTGGCCTTGATCTCGAAGACCGGCGCTGGGTTCGGGTCGAAGGCGTCGGCGTCTACCGAAGGCAGATCGTCCGCCTTGCTGTCGGCGGCACCCGCTGCGGAAAGTCCTGCGGCATAGCCTTCCGCGATCGCCTTTTCAGTCGAGAAACTGCCGTTGAACGCGCCGGCGCCGACCCAGTTCTGCGTTGGCTTCGGCGGCAGGAAGGCTTGCAGGTCGTTGTCCCATTCGGGCTTCAAGCCGGCCTGGCTGGCAAGGTGGATCGTCGGCGACCAGCCGCCCGAAACCAGCAGGCAGTCGGCATGGATGCTGCGCGGATCGCCCGACAGCGCACCCGTCGCGGCATTGATGCGCTGGACCTTGATGCCGGAGACCTGCGCGCCGCCTTCGGTGGCGACGACGGCGTGGCCGGCGAGGTATTCGCCGCCGACTTCGCGTGCGATTTCGCGTCCCGCGACCGATGTATCGTCGCGTACGTCCACCATGACGACGATCTCGGCGCCGGCCTTCTTCAGCGCTTCCGCGGTGCGATAAGCGCTGTCATTGTTGGTGAAGATCGCGACCTTCTGCCCCGGCAGCACGCCATATTGGTTGACGTAACGCAGGGCTGCACCCGCCAGCATCACGCCCGGCCGGTCGTTGCCCGGAAACACCAGCGGCCGCTCAAAAGCGCCCGTCGCCAGCACGACCGCTTGCGTGCGGATCGTCCAATGGCGATGGCGCGGCTCGCCCTTGGTAGGGGAGTTCTTGTGGTCGGCTACGCGCTCGATCGCCGACAGCGTGTTGCCGTCGTAGTAGCCCCAGACGGTGGTGCGCGGCAGCACGCGGACGTTCTCGCGCGTCTTCAGGTCGCGCAGCATGCCGGCTGCCCATTCGGTTGCGGGCATGCCGTCGATCGTCTCGCCGGACCAGTTGGCCGAGCCGCCTGGCGTCGCGTCGAGTTCGGCCAGCATCACACGCGCGCCATTGTCGGCGGCAGCCTTCGCCGCCATCAGCCCGGCGGGACCGGAGCCGACCACCAGCACGTCGCAGAAGGCGTTCATGCGCTCGTAGCGCGACGGGTCCTTTTCGAGCCCGGCGCTGCCGAGGCCTGCGGCGCGGCGGATGAACCATTCGCAGAACATCCAGAAGCGCGTGCCTTTCAGCGGGCCGATCACCGGGCCCATGAAGGTCTTGTAGTAGAAGCCGGCGCCAAGCACCTTGCTGCCGAGCTGGTTCAGCGCGCCGACATCATAGGCGAGCGAGGGGAAGCGGTTCTGGCTGACGACGTTCAGGCCATCGTAAATCTCCAGCATTGTCGCCGGAATGTTGGGCTCGCGCACCGCACCGCTCAGCACCGTCACCAGCGCATTGGGCTCGTCGATGCCGGCAGTCAGCACCCCGCGCGGGCGGTGGTATTTGAACGAGCGGGCAAACAGCGTCACGCCATTGGCAAGCAGCGCTGAGGCCAGCGTGTCGCCGGCATGGCCGGTGAAGGGCCTGCCGTCGAAGGTGAAGCGGATGGTGCGCAGGCGGTCGATCCGCCCGCCGGAAATGGCGCGGCGCGGGCTCATGCCTTGGCTCCGGTCTTGCGGCGGCTGTCGGACTTTTTGTGGCCGGCGTCGCGGGCGAAGGGAACGCTGCTGACGACATGCGTCAGCGTATTGCGCGTCACGGCAAGATGCGCGCGGCAACCACCGGAATGCTGCCAGATCTCATGGTGCTCGCCCGCCGGATTGAGCCGGTCGTAGACATAGGCGTTCCAGACCTCCTGGTCGGTCGAGGCGGGATCCGGCCGGGTTCGGTTGCCGTCACCCTGATAGGAGTATTCGGAAACGTCGCGCGGGCCGCAATAGGGGCAGGTGATCAGCATCTGGGTTCTCTAATGCAGCCGCGGGGTCGAACCCTGGCCCTTGTCGTCGATGATGGTGCCGCGATGGAAACGGTCGAGCGTGAACGGCGCGTTGAATTCGTGCGGCTCGTCGCGGGCGATGGTGTGGGCAAAGCACCAGCCGGAGGCCGGCGTCGCCTTGAAGCCGCCATAGCACCAGCCGCAGTTCAGATACATGCCGGGCAGGGGACCGGTGGTGATGATCGGCGAACCGTCCATCGACATGTCGCAGACGCCGCCCCATGAACGCAGCACGCGCACGCGGGCAAGGCTCGGGAACAGCGCCAGCATCTCGCTCATCACTTCCTCGACGATCGGCAGGTTTCCGCGCTGGGCGTAGCTGTTGTAGCCATCGAGGTCGCCGCCATAGACGAGACCGCCCTTGTCGGATTGCGAGGCGTAGAAATGGCCCATGCCGAAGGTCAGAACCGTATGCAGGAAAGGTTTCAGCGATTCCGAGACGAAGGCCTGCAGTACGTGACTTTCGATCGGCATGGTGTCGATGCCGGCCATGCGCATGACATGGCCGGTATGGCCGGCGACCGCTACGGCCACTTTGCCGGCGCGGATCTCGCCGCGCGTGGTGTTGACGCCGATCACGCGGTCGCCATCCTTGATGAAGCCGGTGACCTCGCAGTTTTCGAGAATATCGACGCCACGACGGTCGGCGCCGCGCGCATAGCCCCAGGCCACCGCATCGTGACGGGCGGTACCGGCGCGCCATTGCATCAGGCCGCCGATGATCGGGAAGCGCGCCGAGGCGGAGACGTCGAGACCCGGCACCAGCTTGGCGATCTGCGCCGGCGTCATCAGCTCGGCGTCGACGCCTTCGTGGCGCATGGCATTGCCGCGGCGCGCATAGTCGTCGAGCTGGCCCGGCGTATGGGCGAGGTTCAGGCAGCCGCGCTGCGAGAACATCACGTTGTAGTTGAGTTCGTGGGAGAGGTTCTCCCACAGCTTCATCGAGTGTTCGTAGAAGCGGACATTTTCCGGCAGGAGATAGTTGGAACGAACAGCGGTCGTGTTGCGGCCGACATTGCCCGAGCCGAGATAGCCCTTTTCCAGCACCGCGACATTGGTGATGCCGAATTCCTTGGCGAGATAATAGGCGGTGGAAAGACCATGGCCGCCGCCACCGATGATGATCACATCGTAGGCAGGCTTCGGGTCCGGCTTGCGCCAGGCCGGTTTCCAGTCCTGATTTCCGGTGAGCGCATTCTTGAGCAGCGAGAAGGCCGAATATTCCGCCATTATGTAATTCGTCCAATTGGGATAGTGCGCAGACTATAGAGCAGGCGCGACCCGCAAGGCCAATATTGCGCCACGGCCTTTCGTATGGCCGACTTTGGCCTGCCGGATCAAGGCGGCTTGCCCCGTTGGCGCGCCATCTTTATCACTGGGCGACTTTTCACAACCGGTTCTGGAAGCCAGTGAGTCGCCCGATCAATCTCTTTTCCATACTCTTGCGGCGCTTTGCCGTCCTGACCCTGCTGGCTGTTCTGGCAGCTGCCGGGCCGGTGGCAGCAATCGCGCAGCCTTCGGACACGGTTGCCGATGCTGCCCCGCCCGCAAACGGGATCGTTGCCGATCAGCGGCAGAAGATCGAGGCTATAACCGCTCAAGTCGATGCCATAGAAAAGAAAATCGATGCGAGCGCGGAAGATGATGTCGGCCTCGTCGAAATCCGGAGCGAACTGGAGCCGGTCGACAAGGCTCTGCTCGAAAGTGGCGTGGCCTTTCGCCCGCGCCTCGGCGAAATCAATTCCCGCATCGAGCAACTTGGCGCGCCGCCCGCCGAGGGCCAGCCGCCCGAACCGGAAATGGTTTCCAACGAACGCCGCGCTTTGGCAAATGAGAAGGCTGAAATAAACGTCCTGCTCGGCAAGGCGGAAGACCTGTCGGTTCGCGTCAACGGGTTGGCCAACAAGATCCAGACCATGCGCCGCGACCTGTTCGCCAACATGCTGACCAAGCGCTACCAGCTCAGCCAGGCATTCAGCGGGGAGGTCGGCCAGGAGATCCAAACGGAATTCTCGACCTTCAACAGGTCGATTTCGTCCTGGCTGCGCTTCGCCTTCCAGTTCAAATTCCAGGCTATGCTCGGCGCGACCTTCTTTGCGCTGCTGGCTGCCGCCGCCTTGCAATTCATCGGAAAACGCCTCGTCAAAAGGGTGATCGACCGCGATCCGACGATCGAGGACCCGTCCTATCTTGCGAGGCTGACAGTCGCATTCTGGTCGACGCTGCTGCCAAGCGTTGCGCTCTCCGTGTTCCTGAGCGCGACGATAGGGCTGTTCAACTATTTCAATGTCCTGCGCGGCGATATCGGCAGTTATCTCAACGGCCTTGTCGGCGTGATTTTCCTCGCCTTCTTCGTCTACCGCCTGAGCCATGCCGCCTTGTCGCCGGACATGCCCAACTGGCGGCTTATCCCGATCGAATCCCGACCTGCCCGCGTGCTGGTCTGGCTGATGACGGCTATGGCACTGGTTGTCGGCCTCGACTATTTCATGGGGCTGATCAGCGAAACGCTAAGCTCGCCGCTTTCCGTCACCATCCTGAAAAGCCTTATCGCAGCCGTGATCGTCGGCGTGCTTCTGGTTCTCATCGGCAGTGTCAGGCCGTTCATCGATGCACAAGGATCGCGGCGCCGCTGGCCGGCGACCTTGCGTTTCCTGCTCTATTTTCTCGGCTTCGCCACGGTCGTTGCCGCGCTGCTCGGCTATATCAGCTTCGCACAGTTCATCTCGCAGCAGATCGTCGTCACCGGGGCGATGCTGGCGACGGCCTATATAGGTTTCCTGGCCGCGCGTGCAGTGTCGGACGAAGGCAGCTTTGGCAACACCTTCATCGGCAGGCGCCTGAAGGCTCGCTTCGAGACGGAAGACACCACGCTCGACCAGCTCGGCCTTGCGGCGAGTGTGTGCATCAACATCCTGATCGTCGTCGTCTTCCTGCCGCTGGTTCTGTTCCAGTGGGGTTTCCAGCCGGGCGACATCGCGAACTGGCTCAACAAGCTGGCGACCGGCTTCAAGATCGGCACCTTCTCCTTCTCGCCATTTGCCATAGTCACCGGCCTGATCGTCTTTGCGATCGGCTATTTCATCACCCGCTGGTTCCAGAGCTGGCTCGACGATTCCGTCATGGCGCGCGGCAAGGTCGACACCGGCGTGCGCAACTCCATCCGCACGGTGGTCGGCTATGCCGGTCTGGCGCTTGCAGCGTTGATCGGCATCTCGGCTGCCGGCATCAATCTCTCCAATTTTGCCCTTGTCGCCGGCGGTCTTTCCCTCGGCATCGGTTTCGGTTTGCAGAACATCGTGCAGAATTTCGTCTCCGGCTTGATCCTGCTGGCCGAGCGTCCGTTCAAGGCCGGCGACTGGATCGTTGCCGGGGCGACTTCCGGCACGGTGAAAAAGATCAGCGTGCGCGCCACCGAGATCGAGACGTTCCAGCGCCAGACCGTCATTCTTCCCAATTCGGAGCTGATCAACGGCGCGGTCGGTAACTGGACGCATCGCAACAAGCTCGGCCGCATCGAGATCAAGGTCGGCGTGGCCTATGGTTTCGATGCAAAGCGCGCCCACGAGATCCTGCTCGAGATCACGCGCAACCACCCGCTCGTGCTCAAGAATCCCGAACCCTTCGTGCTGTTTGCCAATTTCGGCGCTGCCGCACTCGAGTTTGAGGTTCGTGCCTTCCTCGCCGATATCAACAATGGCAGCATTGTCCAGAATGATATCCGTTTCGCCATCCTCGACGCCTTCGGGAAGGAAGGCATTCCCATTCCTTCCACGGCGCGCTTCATCGAGCCGCCGCCGGAGGAAAACTGGCCGATCGACGACGACAAGCTGGAGGCCGAGCACTACGAAAAGGAACAGGTCAAGGCCAAGGCGGCGGTCGAACGGGCGACCAAACGCAGGCCCAAGCGACCCGATCCGGACTGACACGGTCGCGCGACCAATTGTGGCATGAACGTGTCATTCAGTTGCTGTTCAGGTTGGAATTCCTATAAGGTTGTTGCAAGGGGCAGGTGCGCCTTGCAAATGGCAACAGGGGCGGTGGAAACACCGACAATGCAATGATGAAATCTCTTCTTGCGGCCACGGTGCTTCTTGGGTTGGGCAGCGCTGCCTTTGGCGCGAGTGCCGTCAACAAGGATGCCGAGCCCCGCACGCTGATCGTGACGGAAGGCGGCAGCAAGTCCGAATTGTCGCTTGCCGGCGGCGAGACCGTGGAGTTCTGCCCGAGCGGCTGCTTCGTCACCATGCCCAATGGCGACCGCGAGGCCCTGACCGGCAACGAGACCATCGAAATCTCGGGCGGAACGGCCCGTATCAAGTAATTGCCCGCAAAGGGCGGAGGCGAAAGGCCGGGCGATCTGCCCGGCCTTTTATCGTCCGAGGTAGCGCAATCTTAACGATGACAGGCGAAATCGCTCGCCTTTGGCGGCCTTCAACCTGCCCGTTTAACCTTCCGTAGCGCTATGGTAGTTATACCCCGCCCAAAACGCCTACAAATGGCGTAATGCGGAAACGGGCGGGCTACGCAAAATGGATGCGCGATCGGACAACAATGCGATACCGCTTGCAGTCGACCTCGACGGCACGCTGATCGCCGGAGATCTGCTCTGGGAGGGGCTGTTTCTCCTCATCCGCAAGAACCCTCTCTATCTCTTCTGCATACCGTTCTGGCTATCCAAGGGGCCGGCTGGCCTCAAGCAGGCGATCGCGGCGCGCGTCGACATCGATCCTGCTTCGCTTGCTTATCGTGATGTGCTCGTTTCACGTCTGCGCGAGGAACGCGCCAACGGCCGCAAGATCGTCCTTGCCACCGGCACACCGCGCAAATTCGCCGACGCAATCGCAGCCCATCTCGGCCTGTTCGACGCGGTGCTTGCCACCGACGGCCTCGAGAACCTGACCTCAGGCCGCAAGCGCGCGGCACTTGTCGCGGCTTATGGCGATGCCGGTTTCGATTATGTCGGCAACAGCCGGCACGACCTCAAGGTTTTCGATGCATCGCGCGAGGCGATCGTGGTGGCGCCCGACCGTCACGCGGCGCGCTGGCAGGCAGCGCATGGCTGCGAGATCGTCGAGACGCCGAAGCCGACGCTGAAAACCATCCTGAAGATGCTGCGCGTGCATCAGTGGCTGAAGAATTCTCTGATAGCCGTGCCGATGGTGTTGTCGCACGAGTATTTCAACGAGGATATGCTGCTTGCCTGCGTGCTCGCCTTCATCTCGTTCAGCGCGGCGGCATCGGCGATTTACATCGTCAATGATTTCTTCGATCTGGCGCTGGATCGGCGTCATCCGACCAAGCGCAACCGGCCTTTCGCCAGCGGCATCCTGTCGATCCCGTTCGGTCTTGCCTCGGCTGCTATCCTGCTCGCGATCAGCGTTGTTGCGGCCCTTTTCCTGCCGATCGAGTTCGCCGGCGTGCTGGCGCTCTATCTGGTCGCCACGACGGCCTATTCGCTGGCCGTCAAGCGCATGCTGCTGATCGACGTCCTCTTGCTCGCGGGCCTCTACACCGTGCGCATCCTGGCGGGTGCTGCTGCCACCGGCGTCGACGTGTCGTTCTGGCTTCTCGCCTTCTCGATCTTCTTCTTCCTGTCGCTGGCGCTGGTGAAGCGCTACGTGGAACTGCGTTCCTCGGTGCTTTCGCCGGGCGAGCGTATCGCCGGTCGCGGCTACCGCACCGAAGATCAGGAAATCATCGCGCAGGCAGGCATGGCGTCCGCTTTCTCGGCAGCGCTCGTCCTTGCGCTCTACATCGACAGCGCGGCGGTGCGTGAGCTCTACCCGCATCCCTGGATGGTGTGGCCGCTGGCGCCGACGGTGCTCTACCTGACGATGCGCGTCTGGATCCTGGCGCGCCGCGACGAGATGCACGACGATCCCGTCGTCTTCATCATCCGCGACTGGCGCAGCCAGGTCGTAGCGGTTACCGGCGCGGCACTCCTCCTGCTGGCGGGGTGGATCGGATGACGGCCGCCTATAACAGTTTCGGCCGGACGACTGCGCCGGCGCGGTGGGCGATGCCTGCTGCCGAAGGCATCGCGCTGCTCAAGAGCGGTGCAGCCAACCCGGGGGCTCTCCTTGCCTACGGCAATGGCCGTTCCTATGGCGATAGCTGCCAAAACGAGGCCGGAAGCCTCGTCGACATGCGCTCAACGAAGCGCATCCTCTCCTTCAATGCCGAGACGGGCGTTGTCGAAGCGGAAGCGGGCGCGCTGCTTTCGGACATTATCGCCTATGCTGCGCCGCATGGTTTCTTTCCGGCGGTTGTTCCGGGCACGCAGTTCGTGACGCTCGGCGGTGCGATCGCCAACGACGTCCATGGCAAGAACCATCACCGGCGCGGCACCTTCGGCTGCCATGTCGAGTCCTTCGATCTGCTGCGCTCGGACGGCAAGACATATAGCTGCTCCGAAACCAGCAATGCGCGCCTGTTCTGGGCGACTATCGGCGGCATGGGCCTGTCCGGCATCATCCTGTCAGCCTCCATCCGGCTGATGCGCGTGCCCTCGATCGACATTTCGGAACAGGTCACGCCCTTCGCCAATCTCACTGAGTATTTCAATCTCGCCGAGGAGGCCGACGCGGCCAACGAATATGCAGTTGCCTGGATCGACCAGCTTGCTAGCGGCAAGGGAAGTGGGCGCGGGCTGTTGATGACCGGTAATCATGCCCGGCATGGCGCGCGGGTATCGGCTCCAGTAAATTCCCGGCTGTCCGTGCCGTTCCAGCCGCCTCTCAACATGCTCAACCGGCCGTTCCTGAAAGCCTTCAACGCTGCCTATCGCTGGCGCAAGGGCAGCAACACGGCCGAGCATCACGTGCCTTACCAAGGGTTTTTCTTTCCGCTGGACGGCGTGCGCGACTGGAACCGCCTCTACGGGCCGCGCGGGCTGTTCCAGCATCAGAGCGTGGTGCCGGAGGCCGTCGCACGCGAAGCGATACCGGCAATGCTTGCCGCCGCGCGGCAGGCCGGGCAGGGCTCCTTCCTCACCGTGCTCAAGCGCTTCGGATCGATCCGCTCGCCCGGCATCCTGTCGTTCCCGCGGCCGGGCTATACGCTGACGCTGGATTTCCCGAACCGCGGCCGGTCGACGCTGTCGCTGTTGCAGCGGCTCGATGAGATCACGGTCGACGCAGGCGGCGCGGTCAATCCTTACAAGGATGCCCGCATGGGCGCTGATATTTTCGGGGCGTCATTCCCCGAATGGCAGCGGCTGGAAGTGCTGCGCGATCCGGCATTTACCTCGAGCTTCTGGGAGCGCACGGCGCGGCGGCTCCATGCCCGTCAATGCGGGCATGTCGAAGCTGCTGAATAATTAAATTGTGAGCAAATCATAGTAAACGTTTCATTATTATCGAACTTTTCAAATCACTCTTCTGTTTCATGAAATGTTTTCAGTTTTGTTTTATAGAGCGTGACGGGTGGGTAGGACATGAAATACATCGCATTCATACTTTTCACGGTCATGACCAATGCGGCGGCGCAGTTGATGCTGAAGCACGGCATGATGACGCTTGGGCCGATCACCTTTGCCGGGGTCAATCCCATCCTGAAGATACTTCAGATCGTGTTCAGCCCATGGGTATTCGCCGGGCTCGCCACCTTCGTCATCTCCATGGCCTCGCATCTCTACGTGCTGTCGAAGGTAGAGCTTTCCTTCGCCTATCCTTTCCTCAGCCTGGCCTATGTCGCGGTCGCGGTATTCGCCTATTTTGTCTTCCGTGAAGACCTCAATGCGTGGCGCATCGCCGGCATCGGCTTCATCTGTGTCGGCACCATACTGATTGCCCAGGGCGGCAGCGGACACGAAGAAGCGGGCGATCTTTCGAAACCTGTTCAGACAAGCGAGCTTGCACAATGAGACACGTCATTTTCGGAGGCGACGGCTTCGTCGGGCGCCATCTTGCGCCAAAGCTTCTGGCCGACGGACAGGAAGTGATCGTCGCCGACATCGTAAAGAGCGACCTGCCGCACTACCGCAACGTCGGCTTCGTCCAGTGCGACGTGACCGAGCCGGCCTCGGTGGACGCTGTCGGCATCAAGGCCGACGATATGGTCTACAACCTGTCCGCCAAGATGCTGTCGCCGATCCAGGTGCGGGCCAAGCGGCACGACTTCTTCTTTCCTGTGAATTTTCACGGCACCGAGCACATCATGCAGGCGATGGACAGGGCGGGCGCGTCCAATCTCGTCCATTTCACCACGGACATGATCTACGGCCACACCGTCACCTATCCAATGACCGAGGAGCACCCGGTCGCGCCGCTCGGCGAATATGGCTGGTCAAAGCTGAAGACCGAAGACCTGGCCGTCGAATGGCGCAAGCGCGGCATGGCGATCTCGCTGTTCCGCCCGCGCCTCATCATCGGGCCTGGTCGTCTCGGCATCCTCGAAAAGCTGTTCAAGCTGATCGACTGGAACCTCCCGGTGCCGATGATCGGCTCGGGCAAGAACCCTTATCAGTTCATCTCGGTGTTCGACTGCGCCGAAGCTGCGCGCGCTGCCTGGAAGGCCGGCGTGCCGAACGAGGCCTATAATCTCGGCTCGCTCAATCCGCCGCCGGTGCGCAAGCTTCTGGGCGATCTGGTCAAGCATGCCGGTTCGAAGTCGATCCTGATCCCGACGCCGGGCTGGGCGGTCAAGCGCACGCTTGATCTGCTCGACATGATGAACATGCCGATCATGGACCCGGAGCAGTATCTGATCGCCGACGAGGAATGCGTTCTCGACGTTTCCAAGGGCGAACGGCAACTCGGTTGGGTGCCGCAGTATCGCGACGAGGACATGCTGATCGCCGCCTACAAGGAATACCGCGCCAAGAAAGACGGTCATGCAGTGGCCGCGAAACACGTTCCGGCCGAATAGGGGATATCGATGACCGTCATGACCAAGCCGAACACCAATGATGCCCGTGCCGTCTTAGCTGCGCCAAGCCTTTCGCCGGTGACGATCGCCAAGCCCGATCTCATCAGCGTCGAACAGGCCAAGGCGATGGACGTCGCCCGCATGACCGACCTGTTCAAGGCGCATCTCAATCCCGGCCAGCTTCATTTCATGAAGCTGCTCGGCTTCCACAAGATCAAGATCGAGAGCGCCGAAGGCATGTATTACGTCGACCAGAATGGTCGTCGCATCCTCGATTTCTTCGGCGGTTTCGGCTCGCTGGCGCTGGGTCACAACCATCCGCGCATCATCGAGGCGCGCAAGAAATTCCAGGACGAGAAGCGCCAGGAAATCGCCATCGCCTTCATGTCGCAATATGCGGCAGCCCTTGCGCACAATCTGGCGCAGATCTCTCCCGGCGACCTCGACATGGTCTTCCTTGGCTCCTCCGGTTCGGAGGCGATGGAAGCGGCAATCAAGATCGCAGAACGCGCCGCCGGCCCGAAGCGGTCCAAGGTCGTCTATGCCGAAAATTCCTTCCATGGAAAGACCAAGGGCGTTCTGGCCATCACCGACGGCCAGCTCTATCGCGGTGAGTTCAAGCTGGTCGACAACACCGTGCGCGTGCCCTTCGGCGACATCGACGCGATCGAGCGGGCGTTCAAGTCCGATCCCGAAATCGGCGTCATCATCCTTGAAACCATTCAGGGCGGCGGCGGCATCGTGCAGGCGCCTGCCGAGTTCTGGCAGAAGCTGCGCGCGCTGTGCGACAAGCATGGCGTGATCTGGGTTGCCGATGAGGTCCAGTGCGGCGTCGGCCGTTCAGGCCGCTTCTATGCCTTCGAGCATTACGGCGTCGTGCCGGATGTGACGGCAGTGGCCAAGTCGCTCGGCGGCGGCAAGTCGGCCATGGCGGCGATGATCGCCAAGCGCGATATCTACATGAAGGCCTATGGCACGCCGAAGACGGCGATGATCCATGCCGCGGCTACCTTCGGCGGTATCGGCGAGGCTTCCATCACGGCCATCGAGACGCTGAACGTGCTCTATGACGAAGGGCTGATCGAGAATGCCGCCGTCACCGGTGACTATCTGCTCGAACGGCTCCAGGCGCTTCAGGCGAAATATCCGAAGATCATCAAGGACGTTCGCGGCAAGGGCTTCATGGTCGGCCTCGAGTTCCACGATTTCTCGCAGACGCTGCCGATGGTGCTGCGTCCGGTGGTCAGCGTGCTCGACGACAAGCTGAAGGGCTCGCTATCGGGCTTCGTCGGCGCGCTGCTACTGCGCGACTATGACGTGCTGGTGGCCTTTACCGAATACAACCGCAACGTCATCCGCCTGCTGCCGCCGCTGATCTGCCAGCGCGAGCATGTCGATAAGCTCGTGGATTCGATGGATGATCTCCTGTCGCGCGGCATCGTGTCGATCGTCAAGGATTTCGTGAAATCGCAGATGAAGTGACGGTATAAGGCAGGGGGCAGGGCATGGCACAGTCGCAAGGGACGGCCATAGGTTGGGCGATGGGAACGGGTGCCGCTGAGGCGCTCGGGCGGGCGGCGTCGAACCGGACGCTGCTCGACCGGATCGCTGCCGTCTTCTTCCTCGCCATCTTCCTGTTCGTTGCGGCCTACACTTGGGTGCGGCCGGACTACAACTGGGACATGGTCGCCTACATCGCCAGCGCGCTTGAGAACCGCACGGAGACCCCGGAGCAGCTTCACGCCGAGACCTGGAAGGCTGTCAGCGAAGGCGCGCGCGAGGCGCAGCTCTACAATCTGCAATACGGCAACCCCTATAACCGCCATCAGTGGGAAAACCCGGCGGATTTCGAGTCGCAACTACCGATGTTCCGGGTGAAGCTCGGCTACATCGAAGCGCTGCGCGTGCTGGAGCCCATCACCGGCATCACAAGGGCGGCGATCCTGCTCTCCGTGCTTCCAGCACTTGGCTTCGCGTTGATCTGTCTGTTCTGGCTTGGTCGTGAAAACGCGCTGCAAGGGGCGATCATATTGGCGCCGGCGCTGATCGTCGCCGATGTGTTCCATATGACAACCGCGGTGACGCCGGACATGCTGCTTGCCCTGGTGTCCATGGGCGCGCTTTATCTGCTGGCCAGGAAGCAGGACATAGCCGCCTGCCTGCTGCTGTTCCTGTCGGTATTCGTGCGGCCGGACAACATCATCCTCATTTTCGCGCTGCTTCTGACTGCCATCGCCTTCGGCTGGCGGCTCTTGCCGATTGCGCTCACTTTTGTGGCGTCCTTCGCAGCCTGCCTGCTGATCTCGAAACTCGGCGGCCATCCCGGCTGGTGGGCGCATTTCTATTTCTCCTGCGTCGAGATCCAGAACTCGATGACAAACTTCCACCCTGACTTTTCGCTGGTCGCCTTCATCAAGGGGTATGCGCGGGGTGCGGCGGTCGCGCTGCTCGACAATGACTGGCCGCCGCTTTTCCTCGCGATCCTGGCCGGCTGGGCGCTGCTGTGGCGCGCGGGCCGAGCCGGCACTGGCCGCGAGAATGCACTGATGTTCGCACTGGCCATCGGCACGCTCGGCAAGTTCGCCAGCTTCCCGCTGCCTGACGACCGTTTCTACTTCGTTTTCCTCGCGGGCATGGCGATGCTGCTCGTCGTCATGTGGAAGCCGCGTTTCGATATCGCACCTGGAAAGGCATGATCATGGACGGAGCCGAAGCCTCGGTCTTCATGGAATTCGTTCGCGTCGTTTTGGCGCTCGGCGTTCCGGTCGGCATCCTCAATCGCGGCGCCCCGCTCAGGGGCACGCGGTTTCTCGCATGGGCAGCACTCAATGCCCGTTTCGGGCGCGGACGCCCCTTCCAGATGGTCAATGTCGGTGCCTGCGACGGCGCATTGTTCGACGACGTGACGCCGTGGCTGCACCGCATTCCGAATGCGCGTGCCGTGCTGGTCGAACCGATCCCCTACAACCAGCAGCGCCTGCGCAAGAACTATCCTGATACCGAACGTTTCAGGATCGAGCCGCTGGCGATCACCACAAAACCCGGCTCGATCACCGTGAAGACTTTTGACGCGGCAGCCCTCGAAGCCGGCACGCTGCCGATCGAGTTCATCGGCTGCTCTTCCATCACCGACACCAACCTGATGTCAGGCAAGAATGCCTGGGGCGAGGCGGATATCGATTTCAAGAAATTCGCGCCTTACCTCAGGGATATCGAAGTTCCCTCCGACACGCTGCAATCCGTGCTCGACCGCAACAAGGTCGAACATATCGACGCCTTCCTGGTCGATTGCGAGGGTGCCGACTGGATCGTCTTCGACCAGCTCGACCTCGAGCGCTACCGCCCGGGCATGATCAAGGTCGAGATCGGCGCGCTGCCGGCGACTGAGATCGGCAATGTCGTCGTCAAGCTGAAGACCGCCGGCTATCACGTCGGCATCTACGCCGAGGACATCTGGGCGTTTTCTTGAATTCCTTCGCGGGTAGTCGGCGGTTTATTTGGTGCGTCCTTCGAGGCTCGCTTTGCGAGCACCTCAGGATGAGGGCAGTAGGAGCCATTCTTCGCCCAAGTCCTGATAGACTGGGCGTTTCAGAACTGGGCGTGAAGTACCAACCTCCCTCATCCTGAGGTGCTCGCAAAGCGAGCCTCGAAGGACGCACTGAAAACTTAAGCTTCGGCCCGTCGCTCGGCTTTTTTGGAATGTCGCAAACAGGCTGCAATCGCGCTGCCCGCTCGCCCTATAGTCTGCCCGCATTACCACTTTGGAGTCGCGGGCAATGGCAGGGTTTCCGGCAAAGGCGAAGGTCGTCATCATCGGGTTGGGCGGGATCGTCGGCGCTTCGATCGCCCATCACCTGATCGAGCGCGGATGGGACGATATCGTCGGCATTGACAAGTCCGGCATCCCGACCGACATCGGCTCGACGGCGCATGCCTCCGACTTCTGCTACACGACCAGCCACGACTATCTTTCGGTCTGGACCACCCAGTATTCCATCGATTTTTACGAGAAGATGGGCCACTACGCCCGCATCGGCGGCCTGGAAGTCGCGCGCACCGGCGACGATACCTGGATGGAAGAGATCAAGCGCAAGCTTTCTTCCGCCAAGGCGTTCGGCACCCGTGCGCACTACGTTTCTCCGGCTGAAATCAAGAAGATGTTCCCGCTGATTGAGGAAGATCAGGTCATGGGCGGCATGTTCGATCCCGATGCCGGCCTCGTCATCCCGCGCTCGCAGACGGTTGCCGGCAAGCTTGTCGATGCCGCCGAAAAATCCGGCAAGCTCAAGGTCTTCGGCAACACGCCGGCGACCTCGCTCCTCGTTGAGAATGGCCGCATCAAGGGTGTCGTCACGCATCGCGGCACGATCATGGCGGACCATGTCATCGTCTGCGCCGGCATCTGGGGCCGCCTGATCGCCGAGATGGTCGGTGAGGACCTGCCGGTGATGCCGGTCGACCATCCGCTGACCTTCTTCGGCCCCTATAACGAGTTCGAAGGGACGGCCAAGGAGATCGGCTACCCGCTGCTGCGCGACCAGGGCAACTCCGCCTATATGCGCGACACCGGCGACCCGAAGACCACCGAAGGCGGCCAGATCGAGTGGGGCTATTACGAGACCACCAATCCGCGCCTCTGCCATCCACGCGACATTCTCGAAAAGCACCAGGCGCGCCTGTCGCCCTCGCAGCGCGACCTCGACATGGAACAGATCATGGAGCCGCTCGAAAAGGCCATGGAACTGACGCCGATCCTCGGCGAACTCGGCTACAATGAAAGCCACTCCTTCAACGGCTTGCTTCAGGTGTCGGCTGCGGGCGGTCCCTCCTGCGGCGAGAGCCAGAAGGTACGCGGTCTCTGGTATTGCGTCGCCATCTGGGTGAAGGACGGTCCCGGCTACGGCAAGCTCATCGCCGACTGGATGACGGACGGCCGCACCGAGATCGATCACAACTCAATCGACTACGCGCGCTTCTATCCGCACCAGCTTGAAGAGAAATTCATCGAGGGCCGAACCTACGAGGCTGCCCAAAAGATTTACTTCCCGGCCGTGCACACCCGCGAACCTTATGCCACCGGCCGCAACGTCAAGCGCTCGCCCTTCTATGAGCGCGAAGTCGAGCTTGGCGGCTACTTCATGGAACTCGGCGGCTGGGAGCGTGCGCATGGCTACAAGGCCAACGAGCACCTTCTGGAAAAATACGGCAACCGCGTGCCGGTGCGCGAGAACGAATGGGACAACCGCCACTTCTGGCGCGTCTCCAATGCCGAGCATCTGGCGATGAGCGAGGATTGCGGCATCGTCAACCTCTCGCATTTCCACATGGTGGATATCGAAGGGCCGGACCATGTCGAGCTTCTCGAATGGCTCTGCGCCGCCAAGATCGGTGGCGACGGCAACATCGGCAAGGGCGTCTACACTCACTTCCTCGACGACGAGGGCATGGTGCGCGCCGACTTCACCGTTTTCCGCCTGGCCGACCGCTGCCGCCTCGTGAACGGCGCCGATGCCGGCCCGCGCGACTTCCATTACATGAAGCGCGTTGCCGAAGATCGTGGCCTCGACGTCACCATCACCGATGTCTCGGAAAAATTCATCACCATCGGCATATGGGGACCGAATGCCCGCGACACGCTGAAAAAGGTGGTCGCCGACCCGGCCGGCCTCGACATCGAAAACTTCGCCTTCGCCGCGATAAAGCAGATCGAAATCGCCGGCAAGCCGGTCACCGCCTTCCGCATTTCCTATGTCGGCGAGCAGGGCTGGGAACTGCACATGAAGTACGAGGACGGCCTTGCCGTCTGGGATGCGCTGCGCGCCACGGGTGTCATGGCCTTCGGCGTCGAGACCTACGCGAACTCGCGCCGCATGGAAAAGAGCCTGCGCCTGCAGAACGGCGATCTCCTGACCCAGTACAACCTCATCGAAGCCGATCTTGCCCGTCCGAAGGTCAAGGAAGCGGATTTCCGCGGCAAGGCGAAGCATCTGGAATACAAGGCGCGCGAGCACCAGCCCGCCATGCTCTGCACGCTCGTCATGACGGAGAACACTGACAGCAAGGGCGTGAAGCGCTATCCCGTCGGCACGATGCCGGTCATCGACGCTGACACCGGCGCTGTGCTGATCGACGACCTCGGCCGCCGCTCCTACACGACTTCCGTCGCCTACGGCCCGACCCTCGGCAAGAACATCGCGCTTGCCTACCTTCCCTGGGCCTACTGCCAGGAAGGCCGCAAACTGAGCGTCGAATATTTTGGCGAGACCTATCCGGTGGAAGTGGCTGCCGTTGGCTACAAGCCGCTGTATGACCCGGAGAACCTCAAGCCGCGAAGCTAGAGGTTTTTGCGGCGATGGGACTTGGTCGGTAAGGTCTGCGCTGCCCCTCACCCTTACCCTCTCCCCGTGAAGGACGGGGAGAGGGGAGCGTCGACGTTGCGGCCAGCCTTCCTCTCCCCGTCCCTATACGGGGAGAGGATGCCGGCAGGCAGGTGAGGGGCGGCGCAACCTCTCATCATTAAGACGAAGATTCCTCGCGCATCCACCGTCTTCTCAACCGGTGGTTTTCATGTACCTTGCAGGGCATGTCTCGTTTGCCCCGCATCAGGCATGTCCTAGCAGCCAGCGCAGCACTTGCGTTGACGTTTCTTTGCGCCCCGCAGAGTTTTGCCGACGAACAGGTCGATATCGAGCTGGTGCTTGCCGTCGATGTGTCCCTGTCGATGTCGCCCGACGAGATGGAAATCCAGCGGCGCGGCTATGCGACGGCGCTGACGGATCCGCGTGTTCTGGAGGCGATTACCGACGGTGCGCATGGCAGAATAGCGCTCACTTATTTCGAGTGGGCCGGCAGCACCTCGCAGCATGTTATCGTGCCCTGGACGGTGATCGCAGGCCGTGAGGATGCTGAACGGGTTGCGCAACGCATTTCAGCCGAGCCGCCGCGCCAGTCGCGGCGAACCTCGATCTCGGGCGCGCTGCATTTCGCCGCCGATCTGTTTGCCGAGAGCGGCTTCAAGAGCTTCAAGCGGGTCATCGACATTTCCGGTGACGGGCCGAACAATGAGGGGCGGCCGGTCGATGCGGCGCGGGATGCCGTCGTTCAGCAGAAGATCGCCATCAACGGACTGCCGGTGATGGCGGCAGGCACCGAGCTGCTGCCCTATGAAGTTGCGGACCTCGATACCTATTACAGCGAGTGCGTGATTGGCGGGCCGGGCTCATTCGTCATGCCGGTCAATGGCTGGGAGCAGTTTCCGGAGGCCATCCGCCGCAAGCTTCTCATCGAACTTGCCAATACGCCGCCTTCGCACAACGAAAAGCGGCCGCCTGTGATACTGGCGCAGGGCAAGCCACCTTACGACTGCATGATCGGCGAAAAACTGTGGCAAGGCGATCGTGGGCGGCAACGGATGTACGATCCATGAGCAGCCGGCGCCGGAGCGACATGGCGCCTGGCAAAATCCCAGCAATCGCGAAAATGTGAACGGAAAAGGCCCAGCAAAAAACCGGGCTTTCTTTTCAACCGCAGATTTTCGCGTACCTTCGATTCATGTCTCGCTTGCTTCGCATCAGACATGTTCTTGCAGGCGGCGCAGCCCTTGCGCTGACACTTCTCTTCGCGCCACAGGGTTTTGCTGCCGAGCAGGTCGATATCGAGCTTGTACTGGCCGTTGACGTGTCGCTGTCTATGTCGCCGGACGAGCTTGAAATCCAGCGTCACGGCTATGCCGCAGCCCTTACCCACAACGATGTGTTGCAGGCGATTGCCGATGGCGTTCATGGCAAGATCGCGGTGACTTTCTTCGAATGGGCAGGCGCGTCCACCCAGCATGTCATCGTGCCGTGGACTGTCATCGCAACGCGAGAAGATGCCGAGCGTGTCGCGGCACAGCTTTCGGCCAGCCCGCCAAACAGCGCGCGGCGCACCTCGATCTCGGGCGCGCTGGAATTCGGCGGCGACCTTTTCGCCGAGAGCGGCTTCACCAGCATGAAGCGCGTGATCGACGTTTCCGGCGATGGACCCAACAACCAGGGTGCGCCCGTGCAGGGCATTCGCGATGCGCTGGTGCAGCAGGGCATCACCATCAACGGCCTGCCGCTGATGACCAATGGCGGGCTCGCCAGTGCCTATGATGTCGCCGAGCTCGACAAATACTACAAGGACTGCGTCATCGGCGGGCCGGGGGCTTTCATGATCCCGGTCAATGACTGGGAACAGTTCCCGGAAGCGATCCGCCGCAAGCTGGTGCTGGAACTGGCCGGCCCTTGGTCGCAGCCATGGCGCGCCGAGGCGGAGCAGGGGCTTCCGGTCGTTCTGGCGCAGGCCACAGCACCTTACGACTGCATGGTCGGCGAAAAGCTGTGGCGCGACCGCTCCTGGATGTGGGAGAGCCGCTGAGTTTTCCCTTCTCCCCTTGTGGGAAAAGGTGGCCGATTTCCCCAGGCTTGCCGCCAAAGTTTGGCCACGAGGATCGCATCTCTAAGTTTGGGGACACAGCCTGAGAGGGAAATGAGAATCATGAAACGTGTAGCCATTGCGGCATTTGCGTCTGTGCTGATGGTCGGCAGCGCCGCTGCCCAATATGATGAAGATGCCGCATGCGTGATGTATGAGCACAACAATTATCGGGGGCGTGCCCTGCCGATGCAGTCGGGCCAGGCGGTCAGTTTTCGCAACGGCCAGTTCTGGAACGACCGGGTTACCTCGATCCGCGTCGCGCGCGGCTGTACGCTGATGGCTTATCAACATTCCCGCATGAGGGGCAACGAGCGGGAATTCAATCGCGACGATCACAATATCGGTAACTGGAGCGACGGGATATCGTCGGCCGAGTGCTACTGCGACTCCTGGTGAAGCTTCTGCCCGACCTCAGGCAGCCAGCAACTGCTTGCGGTCGACACGCTCCTGCTGCGGCGAGCGCGCGTAAAGCTCGCGGTAGCATTTGGAAAAATGCGACGCCGAGACGAAGCCGCAGGCGACCGCCACTTCCACCACCGGCATCGATGACTGGATCAACAGATGCCGCGCGCGGTCGAGCCTGATCTCGAGATAATAGCGCGCCGGCGAGCGGCCCATCTCGGTGCGGAAAAGACGCTCGATCTGGCGGCGCGACAGGCCGACATGATCGGCGATCTCGATCAGCGACAGCGGCTCGGCAAGGTTGGCCTCCATCAGCTCGATAATGGTCAGCACCTTGGAGTTCTGGACGCCGAGGCGCGCCCGCAGCGGCAGCCGCTGGCGGTCCGTCGGGCTGCGCACGCGGTCGGTCAATACCTGCTCGCAGACGCGGTTGACGAGATTGTCGTCGAAATCGTCGCCGATCAGCTTCAGCATCATGTCGAGTGCTGCAGTGCCACCGGCGCAGGTGTAGATGTTCTGGTCGACCTCGAACAGGTCGGCGAAGACGTTGGCCTTGGGGAAGGCTTCCGAGAAGCCGGGCAGGTTTTCCCAGTGGATTGCGCAGCGTTTGTTGGACAACAGGCCGGCTGCCGCCAGCACATGCGCGCCGGTGCAGAGGCCACCGATGGCGACGCCGCGGTTGTATTCCTCGCGCAGCCAGGCGAAGGCCGACTTGTTCTGGTATTTCTCGACATTGATGCCGCTGCAGACCACCACCATTGAGGGGCGGTCAGGGCCGGCCATCTTCTTGCGCTCTTCTTCCAGCGAGGTGTTGACCGCGCACTGCACGCCATTCGACGCGCTGACGGGCTTTCCGTCGATGCTGGCAAGCCGCCACTTATAGGCCTCGTAGCCGAGCATGCGGTTGGCCGAGCGGAGTGGATCGAGCGCTGTCGCGAAGGCGATCATCGTGAAATCAGGCACGAGGAAGAAGACAAGCGACCGTTTGATCGGATGTTTTACGGCGTTCAAGGAACCCTCACGCAGACCGAAGATGGCGCGAACCTGATGTCGCGAACAGCAAAGCGTCATCAGGAAAAACCATTGCTGTCAATGGGGTAGAGGGCCTGCCGAAAACTAAATTTGCGACATCGACTTGTTTGCATCACCTTGGGTAAGGCTGCGGCGTCCAAAGAAAAAGCCGCGCGGCCTGTTTGGCCTGCGCGGCTGCTGGAAGTCGGACCCTGCAACCAGGGCCCTAAGTATGGTTTTTAATTAGCGGATCAGGAAGCCGAGGCGGGCGGCGGCAACAGCGCCGGACTGGCCAGGCATCGTCCTGTCGAGACGCTGGCGCTCAAGCGCGGTCGTCAGGTTCATTTCGCGGCGGCTGCCCTTCAGGAAACGGGAAAAAAACTTCATGACACTTCTCCATGCGTAGTGGTTACACGGGGTGCCTTCGCTTGATGGAGTGGGGCAGCTCGTTTGATGCCGCTCATATAGATGGTCTGTTGCGGAAGTTAAGTGGAGAAAACGAACTACTTGATGCGAAAAGCGACATCATCTGCGGCGTTTTTGTGCGTCGGATGCTGATAAAATAAGCAATTACAAGTATTTAACTATGAAATTAACCGGCTATGCGACTGCTTCATATGCGTCATGCGTGCCGCGCATGGCTGCCATGTCTACTTTGTGGCAAGGTCGAGGCAAAGAAAAAGCCTGCCGGTCTTCTGTAAGAGGGTCCGGCAGGCCATGATTTGGCTATGCACAATTACTTGCTCCCGGCCCATGCGCCAAGTGACGAGCGAGTAACGTCGCGCCGCGTGTAGCTATCCGGCCAGCCGATATCCTTCTGGATTTCGAAAGGAAGCGAACGAACCTGGCGTTCTGTCAGAAAGCGGTTGCGGGCGGCAGAGTATTCGGCGGCAAAGCGGCCGATCGTCGACAAAATAGACATTTTATTCTCCTCTCGGTTGCCCCACGGAAAAGATATCGCTGTGGGCTTTCGCATCTTGAGGTCGATCCTGGTGTCCATGCCCGTCGGCCTCTCTTCACGGTCTTGACTATCCTCCTGTTCTGAGGTTCAATCAAACGAAATGGAATGATGCTTCAGATCAGAAAAATTGAAGGGTTAGAGCGATGACAGCCCCACTCAATCATCCGCTGCCGGTGCTTGATCTTGATGTGTTGCGGACATTCGTGGCGATTGCCGAGACCGGCAGTTTCACCACCGCCGCCAATGCCGTCTTCCGCACGCCCTCTGCCGTTTCCATGCAGATCAAGAAGCTGGAGGACATTCTCGGGCGCTCGGTGTTCTCGCGCGATGCGCGCTCTGTGACGCTGACCAATGATGGCGAGGTCCTGCTGGGTTATGCGCGGCGGCTTCTGTCGATCAACCGCGAGGCGGTGTCGAAATTCATCATTCCCGATATCGTCGGTGTCGTGCGCCTCGGTTCACCGGACGATTACGGCGAACGCATCCTGCCGCATGTGCTGAAGCGCTTCGCCCAGTCGCATCCGTCGATCGCTGTTGACGTCACCATCGACCAGAGCAAGCATTTGTGGCGGCGCATGGACGACCGTACGCTCGACATCACGCTCATCACCAATTCCTACAAGACCAGCATGGCAGGCGCCGAGACGCTCCTGACCGAGCCGATCGTCTGGGCCGGCGCCAAGGGCGGCTGCGCGCATCTGCGCGAGCCGCTGCCGGTGTCGCTGTGGGAAGAGGGCTGCGCCTGGCGGGCAGGTGCGGTTGAAGCACTCGGCCGGGAAGGGCGAAACTATCGCGTCGCCTATATGAGCGCCCATACGGCGGGCCAGCGCGCCGCGATCCTGGCCGATCTTGCCGTTGCGCCGCTGCCGCGCTCCTTCATCGGCGGCGATCTGATGGAGCTTGGTTCCAAGGACGGCATGCCCGATATCGGCACTTACAGCCTGGCGATGGTCGTAGCACCCGACGCCAGCGCGCCGGTGCGCGCCGTGGCCGATCACATCCGCGCGGCGTTCGAGCTGTTCCGCGAAACCGGCAAGTTCTGAGAGACCGCTCGCTAACTCTACCCTGCCGGTCATCTGACGCAGTTTTCTGCGCTTCCGGTGCTCACGTACTTTGAGTACGCTCCGCTCCGGTTCTCGAAAACCACGCCATATGCCTCGGCAGGGCGAGTTATCAAACAGTCTCTAACAGCTAGTCCCGGTTTCGCCGCGCCGCACGTTCCTCACGTGAACGCCGGCGCGGGGTTGCGTCCCCGGCGATGCCATCCTCGCTCACCGTCTTGCGTGGCGGCAGTTTGACCGCAGCTGACAGTTTCGGGAACGGGTCGACCTTGTTGGGCAGCGCCATCGCATCGATGAAAAGCTGCTGGAAATTCGGCTCCAGCGCCGTTTCGATCTTCTCGATCAGACCGACTTCCTTTTCGATCTCGCGGCGGTGATTGCGGTTGAGCAGCGCCATCAGCGCGCCAGTGCCGGCTGCGTTGCCGACGGCTTTCACCTCGTCGAGATCGCAATCGGGGATCAGGCCGAGCACCATCGCGTATTTCGGATCGATGAAGGAGCCGAACGCGCCCGCAAAGCGAATCGTGTCGACGGTTTCCACGCCCTGCTTTTCCATCAGAAGCTTCACGCCGGCATAGAGTGCCGCCTTGGCAAGCTGGATGGCACGGACGTCGTTCTGCGTGACGGTGATGCGCGGTTCGCCCTGACGGCCTTCGCGCAGCAGATAGGAGAAGGTACGGCCGTTCTGGATGATACGCGGGGAGGCCGCGGCAAGCGAGCCGTCTACCACACCGTCTTCCGAGATGATGCCCGCCAGGTACATTTCGGCGACGACCTCGATGATCGCCGAGCCGCAAATGCCCGTCACGCCGGTTGCCCAGGAGGCTTCCTCGAAGCCTTCTTCGTCGGACCATTGTTCGACGCCGATGACGCGGTATTTCGGCTCCAGCGTCAGCGGGTCTATGCGCACGCGCTCGATCGCGCCGGGGGCGGCGCGCTGGCCCGACGAAATCTCCGCGCCTTCGAAAGCCGGACCGGTCGGTGACGAGGCGGCGACCACGCGCTGACGGTTGCCAAGGATGATCTCGGCATTGGTGCCGACATCGACCAGCAGCATCATCTTGTCCTGACGATACGGGCCTTCCGACAATGTCGCGCCTGCGGCATCCGCACCGACATGGCCGGCGATGCAAGGCAGCGTGTAGAGCCGCGCGCCGCGATTGACGTCGATGTCGATCTCATGCGCCCAGAATTGCAGCGCACCCGACACGGCAAGCGCGAACGGCGCCTGGCCAAGTTCGGTCGGGTCGATGCCGAGGAACAGGTGATGCATGATCGGGTTGGCGACGAAGACGCAGTCGAAGATATCGTGACGGTCGACGCCGCCTTCCTCGCAGACCTTGCCGATCAGCGTGTTGACGGCCTCGCGCACGGCCTTGGTCATCGCCTCGCGCCCGTCGGGGTTCATCATCACGTAGGAGACGCGGCTCATCAGATCTTCGCCGAAGCGGATCTGCGGGTTCGACGTGCCGGAGGAGGCAACGATGCGGCCGGACAGCAGCGAGACCAGATGCATGGCGATCGTCGTCGAGCCGATGTCGCAGGCGATGCCATAGGCCTCGTTCTTCAGGCCCGGGAAAAGCCCGATGATGAAGGGCCGCGACGAATCCATGTCGCGGTGGATGGCGGCGGTGACGCCCCAGTTGCCCTTGCGCAAAATGCCCTGAACCTGAGGGATCAGGTGGGGGGCGATCAACAGATCCTTCCAGCCCCAGTCCTTTTCCAGCATCACCTTCAGCCGGTCGAGGTCGCCCAGCGGCTTGTGCATGTCGGGCTCGTCGACCTCGACATAGCACATCTGGACTGCCGCATTGCGCTCGATGACGCGGTCGCTGGCAGCCTTGCGCACCACCTGCGCGTTGATGACGGTGTCCTGCGGCACATCGATGACGAGATCGCCCTGGACGGTGGCCGAGCAGGAGAGACGGCGGCCTTCGGGCAGGCCGCGCACCTTTTCATAGCGCTGTTCCTTGGCGCCCTTGGGCGAGATGTGGTCGTTGGACGAGACGATCTTGTGCTTGGCGAAATTGCCTTCCTGCACCTCGATCTGGCAGCGCCCGCAAGTCGCGCGCCCGCCGCACACGCTCTCGACATAGACGCCGAGCGTGCGCGCGGCATCAAGGATCGGCGTGCCGACCGGAAACCGCCCGCGCTTGCCCGAAGGCATGAACAGGACGAGCGGATCGGTGATATTGGCGGGAGAGTTCATTTATCGTGCGTCCTTCGAGGCTCGCCTGTCTGAAGCAGAGCGAATCCTTGATGCATTGTTGAGGGCTCGCACCTCAGGATGAGGGAGGTTGGAGCCATATTTCGCCCAGTTTCCGTTACGCCGGTGTTTCAGAACTTGACGTGAAGCACGCAAACCTCCCTCATCCTGAGGTGCTCGCGAAGCGAGCCTCGAAGGACGCACCCTTGGTTTTGCGAAGCGAAAATCATGCCGTTCGAAATGACCGTCTACATACTGCGCTGTGCCGACAACTCCTACTACGTCGGGTCGACCAAGCAGGAAATCGAAGCCAGAGTTTGGGAGCACAACAACCTGCCTATCGACGGTTATACGGCGCGCAGAAGACCTGTAACTTTGGTGTTCACCGAGACCTATGACCGGATCACTGACGCAATCGCGCGCGAGCGGCAGCTGAAAGGTTGGTCGCGCAGAAAAAAGGAAGCGGTGATCGCCCTTGCATACGAAGCGCTGCCCGAGCTTTCCCGGCGAGGACATTTGATTTCGAAGGCGGAATAGGTGCGTCCTTCGAGACTCGCCCATCGAATGTCGGGCAAATCGCCGGCAGTCCGTGCGGGCTCGCACCTCAGGATGAGGGCGGTGGGTGCACGTCACACCAAATTCTGAAAGGTAAGCACAACAAGAATGGGTAGGGACAGGGCGCTGTCCTCCCTCATCCTGAGGTGCGAGCCCTCGATCACGCACAACATATCGGCGCGAAATCGGATGGGCGAGCCTCGAAGGACGCACCAACGTCATTACTGTGCTCTTCGAGGCGTGGTTCTCACGCAAGCCGCTGTAAGCATGGCATTTCAATTCTTGGGAGGAATGGCAAAAACCTCCCTCATCCGGAGGTGCGAGCCCTCGACCACGCACAAGACATTGGCGCGAAATCGGATGGGCGAGCCTCGAAGGACGCACCAACGTCATTACTGTGCTCTTCGAAGCGTGGTTCTCACGCAAGCCGCTGTAAGCATGGCATTTCAATTCTTGGGAGGAATGGCAAAAACCTCCCTCATCCTGAGGTGCGAGCCCCCGATCACGCACAAGACATTGGCGCGAAATCGGATGGGCGAGCCTCGAAGGACGCACCACAACCATCACCCCCGCGCCATCCGCGCTTCACGACCACCACGCCGGCGGCCGCCATTGGCGGCGCCTTCGCCGGGTGCGTTGACGGCTGTCGGAGCCGCAATCGCTTGGCCGCCCTCGGCTGGCTTGTAGTCCTTGTAGGTCTTGATCCAGTTGGTGCAGTTGGCGTCGGTGCCGTTGAGCACGTTGGCGGCGCGCACGGCTTCCATTTCCTGCGGCCGCACCGGGTTCATGATGGCGCTAGTCATGCCGGCGCCGATGACCATCGGGATGAAGCCGGCATTGATGCCGTGGCGGTGCGGCAGGCCGAAGGAGATGTTGGAGAGGCCGCAGGTGGTGTTGACCTTGAGCTCCTCGCGCAGGCGGCGCAGCAGGGCAAAAACCTGGCGGCCGGCATCGCCCAGCGCGCCGATCGGCATGACCAGCGGGTCGACCACCACGTCATGCGCCGGAATGCCGAAATCGGCGCAGCGTTCGACGATCTTCTTGGCAACGGCGAAACGCACGTCGGGGTCCATGGAGATGCCGGTCTCGTCGTTGGAGATGGCGACGACCGGGACATTGTACTTCTTGATCAGCGGCAGGATCGCTTCGAGCTTTTCTTCCTCGCCGGTGACGGAATTGACCAGCGGGCGGCCCTTGGCGACCTTGAGCGCGGCTTCGATTGCAGCCGACACCGAGCTGTCGATGGAAAGCGGCAGGTCGACCAGGCCCTGCACGATCTCCAGCGTCTGAACCAGAAGCGCCGGCTCGGTCGCATTCGGGTCAACGGCGGTGACGCCGGCATTGACGTCGAGCATGGTCGCGCCACAGGCAGCCTGTTCGAGCGCGTCCTTGATGACGGTCTCGAAATTGCCGGCGATCATCTCGGCGGCTAGCTTCTTGCGGCCGGTCGGGTTGATGCGCTCGCCGATCACGCAGAAGGGCTGGTCGAAGCCAATGATGATTTCTCGGGTCGCCGAGGCGACGATCGTGCGGGTCATGAACTTCTCCGTAAGGATATAAAGACTTCTTTATATCGTTTCTCGTTTCGATCAAGCAGGCGCTCAGTGGGCGGTCTTCACCATGTCGACCTGGGTTTCGGTCACGTTGTCATGCAGCAAATGGTCGAGCCGGTCGGCGACAAGCTGGTCGTCGCGGCGCACTTCGCGCTTCCACGGCTGGCGGCCCTTCAGCACGCCCGATTCATCGACGATCTCGGCGACATATTCCTCCTGGCGATAGGCCATCACATGGATGCCTGAAACGCCGGGGATTTCCTTCACCTCGTTGATGATGTCGATGGCGAGCTGCTTGCCTTCCTTCTTCTGGTCCTGCGCGCCTTCCAGCCGTGCGATGATCGAATCCGGAATGTGGATGCCCGGCACGTTGGAGCGGATCCACTTGGCGGTCTTGGCCGAGGCGAGCGGCCCGACGCCGCACAGGACGAAAACCTTGTCGGTCAGGCCGAGATCGCGGGCGCGCTCCATGAAGGTGCGGAACATCGGCACGTCGAAGCAATACTGCGTCTGCACGAACTGCGCGCCGGCGGCGATCTTCTTGCCCAGGTGGATAGGCCGGAAATCGAAGGGCGGGGCGAAGGGATTGACCGCAGCACCCAGGAAAAGCTGCGGCGGCGTGGTCAGTTTGCGGCCCGAGAGGAATTTGCCGTTGTCGCGCATGATGCGGATGGTTTCCAGCAGCGACATCGAGTCGAGGTCGAAGACGGGCTTGGCGCCCGGCTGGTCGCCGGCCTGCACGCCGTCGCCGGTGAGGCAGAGCATGTTTGCCACGCCCATCGCAGCACCGCCGAGCACGTCGCCCTGGATGGCGATGCGGTTCTTGTCGCGGCAGGCGATCTGCATGATCGGGGCATAGCCCATGCGCGTCAGCAGCGCGCAGATGCCGACCGACGACATGTGGCAGTTTGCGCCCGAAGCATCGACGGCGTTGATGGCGTCGACCCAGCCGTCGAAAATTTTCGCACGATTGTAGACGTCTTCCGGATCGGCGCTGTCGGGCGGGTTGAGCTCGGTGGTCACCGCGAACTCGCCGCGGCGCAGCACGCGCTCCAGCCGGCCGCGCGAGGAATGGCCGGGCAGGCGGTCGAGTGGCAGGTCGATGCCGGCGGGGTTCTCGTCGATCTGTGGCGGGCGCGGCGGGTTCATGCCGAGGCTCCCTCCGTGGTCTTGGCCTGTTCCTTCGCCATGGCCGCCTGCGCCGTCACGCGCAGCCAGGCCGAGGTTTCGCGCAGCGACTGGTCGACCGGCTTCTGCACGTTCAGGATCGCGTCGCCGGCAACCATGTTGCGCGAGCCTTCCCACGCCTTGACCCAGACGCAGGGCATGTCCGGCTCGACCTCGCAGTTGCCGTTGGCGCGCACGCCGCCGCAGGGGCCGTTGCGCAATTGCTTGGGGCAGTTCATCGGGCACGACATGCCGGTGGAGGACAGGATGCACTGGCCGCACATGCGGCAGTCGAACATGAAGCCCTTTGCCCGCTTCTCGATAAACTTCACCGGTGCTTCGACGCGGGCGTAGCCGATGCCCTTCCACAGGGGATGGAGCAGCAGGAACGTGTCGGCGAAGCGGGCATAGAACCATTCGAGCAGGCGCGAATGGCGGATCGACCACAGCCTGATCGCATAGGAGCGCTGGACGCGCCGCTGCGGCGACACGTCGGCGGGCTTGTAGTCGCTTTTCGGCGCTGCCTTCTTGACCAAAGTGGCCTGGGTAACCGCCGGCTGGTTTTCAGACATTTTCTTCTGTCCCGCCTGCTTTCGCCAAAGCCACGAGACGCTCGCGGGTATAGTCGCTGTCTATCGAGGCAACGGCCTTGTCCGCCTCTGCCTCAAGATCGTCGCTGACCGGCAGCGGCTCGGCCTTGCGCCATTCGGCGAGATAGGCGTCGGTCTCGGCCGCACCCGACCGCATCGCGGCCATGTCGATGGCCTCGGTGAAACGCAGCGGCAATTCGCGCTTGGCGTTGGTGCGACCCTTCTTGACGATGACCTGGGCGGGGATGTCGCGCCAGTAGACGATAATCAGATCGGCCATTGAAATCTCGCTTTCCTCTTGTCTTCAGCATTGCCGCAACCGTTGGGGTGCTGCTTGTTATGGGACGACGCGCGCGCATTCAAAAGCGACGCCGCACGGTGTCGCAAAGAAACAGAGCGAAAAGGAGATTTAAGGAGCGACGGCTACCAAACGCCGCGCCGGATGCCGTTCCAGAGATAAGTCCAGATCGGCGGATGATACCATTGCATCGAGGGCAGGCCGGTATCGACCGGTTTCAGGCGCCCGGCGAGCGCATCGCCGACTGCCTGCACGCAGATTTCACGCGACAATGAGGCCAGCCGCAGCGCGTAGGACATCAGATTGTCGTCGGGGCCGGGCTTGCCGCGCACCTGATACAGCACGTCGCCGGTGTCGACGCCTTCGTCGACGAGATGCACCGTAGAGCCGAAATTTTCAGCGTCGCCCGTGGCCAGCGCCCAATAGGCGCCGTTCATGCCGCGATATTTCGGGTTGATCGCTGCATGGTAGTTCAGCACCGGGCATTTTATCGCGGCGAGCGTCTTCTTCGACAGCAGCCGGCAGCCGGCAAGGAAAACCACGGCCGGCTCGATTTCCGCGATCGCGGCGAGAAATTCCGGCGAATTGGCCGACGGAACATGGATGATCTTCTGTCCCGGGCGGGGCTCGGTTTCGAGCTTTGCGTCGGCTATCAGGCGATCGGCATGTCCGGAAAAGAAGCGCTTGCCCAGCCGATTGACGATCATCGTCGCAACCTGGCCGCCGACCGAAATCCAGCCCTGCTTGCGCGCCCGGCGCTTGAGGAGTGCGGCCTTCGATTCCGGTGTCTCGAGAATGACCGTGATGGGCCCGAAGGCGTTCGCCACGGCATTGATGATCGCCCAGATGTGAGGACCACCCTCGGTCACCATGACGATCGGTTTGTTGTCTGCGTGGGCTGTCATTCTATTCGGTCACGGTGATTTCTGCGAGCCCACGCCATTGCGGCGCGGGCCTGCGGGACAATCGCACGGTCAGCTTACTGCGGGCTTAACCGGAGTGATAAATTTGCTGCCGTGAACCGCGGTTCAGCGCTTGAATTCGAGAATGTCGAGCTTGGATTCGAAGCGTGGTGCGGGAAATTCGATGCGCCATTCGCTCGGCCCGGTGCGGAAGGTGTAGCCGGCCTGGTCGCTGTCGGGATTGGCCGGATAGCGCTTGGGCGTGTCGCCGGCGACAAAGAACGAGCCGAGATAGGTGAGGCGGGTATCGCTGTCGGTGAAGAAGCGGCCTTTGGTGCGCTGCGAGCCGCTCAGCTTCTCCAGCGTCCAGCCGGAACCGTCATCGGTGACGCGGCATTTGAACCAGCCATAGACGACCAGCGGCAGGTTGCCGCCGACCTTGATGGTGCGGCACTGCCAGTTGCCGGTCATGTCGAAGTCGGTGAAGGAAACGGGCTGCTTGGCCAGGATCGCATCGAGCGTCGCGACATCCGCTGCTGCGCCACCCTTCTTGGCCTCGTCGATCGCCTCGGTTCGCGTGGCTTCGTATTTTTCCAGCCGGGCGCGGTCAGCCGGCGTGATCAGGCTCTCGATCTCGCCGGTGGCAAGCGCCTGAGAGGCAGGCAGGACCAGCAGGAGAGAAAAAAGCGCTTTGCGAAATGCCATCGTGGGCTCCTTGTTTCCAGGCGAGGGGAGCCGGTGATTCCGGCAGCATCGTGATCACGCCGTTGTTCTTTACCTGATCATGATCTTATCCGAAAACCGGATTCCACTTTTCGGGATCATGATCAAGCACCGCCTTGGCAAGGGACGATGACAGGTCGCCATAGCCGGTGAAGCGGCGCTCATAGGCGAGGCCAAGCAGCCTGGCCGCATCCTCCGCCACCTTGTCCAGGGCAGGGTCATTGGTCTGGGCGAGATAGACGACCTTCTCGTAATTGCCGAAATAGTCGGCGATCAGTTCCGGGTGCCGGTCGAGCCCGAGCGGCTTGATGAAAAAGGCATCGAACTGCCGGCACAGGAAGTCGGTCATGTAGAAGGACATCATGTCGCCGTCTTCTATCGCGCGAAACGCCTCCATGCCCTGGTAGAAGGCAAAACAGTGCGGCCCATCCATGCGCTCGACGCCGTGCTTTTCGCATATGCGGTCGACCATGCCGCCGCTGCCGCAATCGGCATAGCCGACGAATATCTGGCCATAGCCGTCAGCCTTGGCTTTGACGATCGCCTTGTCGAGCGCCGGCGCGATGCGGTCGGGATAGTAGTGGAACTCGGCGGGCAGGCAGGTCAGGTCGAGATGGTCGAGCCCAAGCTGCTCTTTCACCGCAAGTATTTCGCGCGCAAGCATGCCGCAGCCGATTACCAGCAGCCTGTCTCCTTGAGTGCTCTTCGATGCGGTCGCCATGGAACCACTTCGGTTCGAATTCGTTCCTGATCGCGTATTGACGCCTGAACGCATATTTATTTAGTCAACGAGGGAGACACAGTCCATGAAACTGTCACGTATTGCATCGCTTGCAGCGATTTTGGCCTGCGCCCTGGCCGTCTCGGCCTGCGCGAACACAGTTCGCGGCGTCGGCAAGGACGTCAAGTCGACAGCCAATGCCGTCGAGGATACCGTCGAGTAGTCCTTGATCTGAATATTCCGTCATAAGAAAAGGCCGCACCTTTGAGTGCGGCCTTTTTTCATTCAGGCCGAAGCGCGGACGTTGTGCTTGCGCTTCATGAAATCCTTGGCGGTTTCGACCGCCACCGCCGCGTCGCGGCAATAGGCGTCGGCGCCGACGGCCTTGCCGAATTCCTCGTTGAGCGGCGCGCCGCCGACGAGCACGACATAGTCGTCGCGGATGCCCTTTTCCTTCATCGTGTCGATCACGACCTTCATGTAGGGCATGGTCGTGGTCAGCAGCGCCGACATGCCGATGATGTCTGGCTGGTGTTCCTCGATCGCGGCGAGATATTTCTCGACCGGATTGTTGATGCCGAGGTCGATCACGTCGAAGCCCGCACCTTCCATCATCATGCCGACAAGGTTCTTGCCGATGTCGTGAATGTCGCCCTTGACCGTGCCGATCACCATCTTGCCCTGCTTGGGCGCGCCCGTGGCGGCCAGAAGCGGGCGCAGGATGAACATGCCGGCCTTCATGGCATTTGCCGACAAAAGCACTTCGGGCACGAACAGGATGCCATCGCGGAAATCCTCGCCGACGATGCGCATGCCTTCGACCAGTGCTTCGGTCAGAACCTTGTAGGGCGCCCAGCCGCGTTCGAGCAGGATGTTGGTTCCTTCCTCGATTTCCTCCTTCAGGCCATCGTAAAGATCGTCATGCATCTGCTGGACGAGTTCGTCGTCGGAAAGCTCGGACAGGATGATTTCGTCATCGGACATTTTCAGGCTCCTCGTGGCCGCAGGCACCCATCCAGCGCGGCGCGCAATTTCGCTTCAATACCTATCCCGCAAGCAGTACAAATCCATAGCTGATTTGCGACTTCCTGCAAAAGGAAAGCGACCGCCAACTTATCGGTTTTCTTGTCGATTTTGCGACAGGTCTTGGCGCTGGCGGGCCGTTTCGCTAAGGGGGCATGACTACGATCCGGAGCAAGGGTGCAAAAAGCGCTCCATGTCAGATTTCTAGGGATGACTTCGATGGAAGATAACCTCTTGTCCGAGCAGGAAGCCTCCAACGCACGGCGCGGACGCGGCGCCAGCGGCGGCGCTGCGGCACGGCGCGCGGCGCGTTCGGGCGGCGGCCCCGGCGTGCAGCAGACCTATATCAACCGCAAGATCAAGGTTTACGAGGTCCTCGACGAGGAGGGTCTCGCGCTGATCGAGAAGAATGCCGACACCGTTCTGGAAGAAATCGGCATCGAGTTCCGCGACGACGCCGAGGCGCTGGCGCTGTGGAAGGAAGCCGGCGCGGACGTAAAAGGCGAGCGCGTGCACTTTCCCAAAGGCCTGCCGCGTTCGCTGCTGAAGACTGCGCCGTCCATGTACACGCAGCATGCGCGCAATTCGGCGCGTTCGGTGCAGATCGGCGGCAATGCCACGGTCTTCGCGCCGGTCTATGGCCCGCCCTTCGTGCGCGATCTCGACGGCAATCGCCGCTATGCGACGATCGAGGATTTCCGCAATTTCGTGAAGCTCGCCTATATGGCGCCGTCGATCCACCATTCAGGCGGAACTGTTTGCGAGCCTGTCGATGTGCCGGTCAACAAGCGCCATCTCGACATGATCTACAGCCACATCAAATATTCCGACAAGCCGTTCATGGGCTCTGTCACCGCGCCGGAGCGCGCCGAAGACACGATCGCCATGGCCAAGATCGTCTTCGGCGACGATTTCGTCGACCAGAACACGGTGCTGACCAGCCTGATCAACGCAAATTCGCCGATGGTCTTCGACGAGACCATGCTCGGTGCCCTGAAAGTCTATGCCCGCAACAACCAGGCCTGCATCGTCACGCCGTTCATCCTTGCCGGCGCAATGAGCCCGGTGACGGTGGCCGGCACGCTGACGCAGGTTCTGGCCGAGGTTCTGGCAGGTGCTTCCTTCACCCAGCTGATCCGCCCCGGCGCGCCGGTGCTGTTCGGCACCTTTGCCTCGTCCATCTCGATGCAGTCGGGCGCGCCGACCTTCGGCACGCCGGAGCCGTCGCTGGTGTCTTATGGCGCAGCACAACTCGCCCGCCGTCTCGGCTTGCCGTTCCGCACCGGCGGTTCGCTCTGCGCCTCCAAGGTTCCCGATGCACAGGCAGCCTATGAAAGCGCCAACACGCTGAACTCGACGCTGCTTGCCGGCACCAATTTCGTGCTGCATGCGGCCGGCTGGCTCGAAGGCGGTCTCGCCTCCTGCTACGAGAAGTTCATGATGGATATCGACCAGCTCGGCATGAGCCAGAAATTCGCCGACGGCGTCGATCTGTCGGAAAACGGCCAGGCGATGGATGCGATCCGCCAGGTTGGTCCGGGCAGCCATTATCTCGGCTGCGACCACACCCAGGCGAATTTCCAGACGGCTTTCTACCGTTCCTCGATTGCCGACAACAATTCCTACGAGCAGTGGCTGGCCGAGGGCCAGAAGACCGCACCGCAGCGCGCCAATGACCTCGCGCGGCGCTGGCTCGAAACCTACGAAGCACCGGCGCTCGACCAGGGCATCGACGACGGACTGATCGATTTCATCGCCAAGAAGAAGGAATCGATGCCCGACGCCTTCACTTGAAGCGAGCCCGATTCAGGCGGGGCTAAAGTCGCCAAAATCATTCACAAGGAAGTCTGGCGGAGCGCTTTCTCCGACCCGGGCAAGGGGTGAGGTTGTGCTTGCGCGGCTGGCTCTGCCCCTCATCCGACCCTTCGGGCCACCTTCTCCCCGTGAACGTGGAGAAGGAATACGCGGAGACGCTGCGGCCAGCCTTCTTCTCCCCGTTTACGGGGAGAAGGTCCCGGCAGGGGGATGAGGGGCGGTGAAAGCCTATCAGGAATTAGCGGAAACTCTCTCCGCCACCCTCGCTGCCCATGGCCTCATCCTGCGCGGCGGCTTCAACTTCGACGCCTCAGAACCAGCACCATCCGGCCCCTCCAACGCCCCCGCAAAATCCGTGCTTCTGGTCGGGCAGGCAGGCTCAGCACCCTGGCCGCATTTCCTGCGCTGGCACGAGAAACAACCGCGTGACCTGAAAGACCCGCTCGACACCTGGTCGCGCGAGGTCATCGGTGCGGTGGCGGACGAATTCGGCGCGCGTGCAGTCTCGCCGTCCGATCGGCCCTTCCTGCCGTTTCAGCAGTGGGCGATGCGGGCTGAGGGACTGCAACCGTCGCCGCTCGGCATCCTCATGCATCCCGAATACGGCCTCTGGCACGCCTATCGCGGGGCGCTGCTGTTCGACCATGAGATTGCTTTCCAGGCGCCTGAGAATCCGATTCATCTTTGCGATGCATGTATCGGAAAACCTTGCCTGAACTCTTGTCCCGTCGGCGCATATTCCGCCGACGGATTTGCCTATGAGACCTGCCTGTCGCATGTGCGCGGGCCTAAAGGAGCACCTTGCCGCGACGCCGGCTGCATCGCCCGAAACGCCTGTCCCTATGGTACGGCGTATCGCTACCCGGCTGAGGTGCAGGCCTTCCACATGACGGCCTTTGCCGGGCTGTAGAGAGTGGCCGGGTCAGTTGGTGTAGCGCGTGTCGTCGGCCATGGGGTCGCGAGGGGCGTCGCAGGTAGTGACGTTGCCGACCGTGCGGCAGGCGCTGGCGACGGGCTTCGGCGCACAACCGTCCGGGTTCGGGCAAGGCGGCGGGCTGGGAAACCCGACAACCGAATTTGCATCAGGCCGGATCGTGCCGGCCGGCTGTGTGGCTGTTGGCGCAGGCATCGCGTTTGCCGCGAGGCCCGGAGGTGGCAGGCTTTCGGAAGTGTTGATCTGCGATATCGAAGCGGCCGGAGGTGCCGGCGAATAGGCGAGATCCTGCGGCTCGGAGGATGTGCAGCCGGCAAGAAAAATGGCGGAGATTACCGGGCAAAACAGCGCCGGCAGCAGTCGATTTTTCATGTGGGACCTCATTTAGCCGCGCCATTTTTCAGAGATATGGCGGGGATACAAGCCGAGCTGCGCCTTCTCCCCGCACGAATTATTGAACGCTGCAATCCGACGCCGTCTTGGCCCTGTGACGGCAGATCGCTATGTGTCGAACCGGAGCAAAGGAGCAGCCAATGACTATGCGTGAGATCGAGATCAAGACCGAAGACGGCACCGCCAAGGCGGCTCTGGTTCTGCCGGTGACCGCCTCCAAGGCCGGTGTCATCCTCTATATGGACGCCTTCGGGCCGCGCGCCGCACTCTACGAGATGGCCGAGCGTCTGGCAGGCGAGGGCTATGCGGTTCTCGTACCCGATCTCTTCTACCGTTTCGGCGCTTACGGTCCCTATGATGCGAAGACAGCCTTCAGCGACGAGAAGCTCCGTGCCGAGATCATGGGCATGGTTGGCGGCACCACGCAGGAGATGACACAGCGCGACACAGCGGCGTTTCTCGAAGCCCTGTCGGAGAATGGCGCGACCGGCTCGATCGGCGCGGTCGGCTATTGCATGGGCGGCGGCCGCGCGCTGAATGCCGCCGCAACCTATCCCGATCGCATCGTAGCCGCAGCGAGCTTTCATGGCGGGCGGCTTGCCAGCGATGCGCCCGACAGCCCGCACAACAATGCGGCGAAGATCAAGGCGCGTGTCTATGTCGGAACCGCCGGCGTCGACGGCAGCTTTCCGCCGGAACAGTCCGGCCGGCTTGCCGAGGCGCTGCGCATAGCGGGTGTCGATCACATCATCGAAAACTATGTCGGCTCGGACCATGGCTGGTGCATTGCCGACCATGGCGTCTACAACGAAAAAGGCGCCGAACGCCACTGGTCGCGGCTGACGACGTTCTTTGCCGAAACATTGCGCTGAAGTAGCGTCGTTTCGGACAAACAGCCCGCTACGAGGGGTCGGTATTCTCACAAACTGATTCAGTTTGACCGCCTATCCATCGGAAAACCCTGCCGGAATCGGTTCGAGTTGACGATCGGAGGCTAGAGGCGTATTCATCAAGTCATCCGATGACTTGATGAATCTTTGCCATGCAACCTGCCACCCGAACCAATCTCACCGAAAGTGCCGCCCAAAGCGTGCGGCTCGAAATCGTCAACGGCCGCTGGGCCGTGGGCGAGCGCATCCCCAACGAAGCGACGCTGACCGAGATGCTCTCCGTCAGCCGCGGCACGGTGCGTGAGGCGGTACGTGCGCTGGTTTCGCAAGGCTTTCTCGAAACCCGGCAGGGATCCGGCACCTATGTGCGCTCCGCCGTCGACACCGCCGGCACATTAAGCCGCGTCAAGCGCGCCGGCCTGCGTGACCAGTGGGAGGCGCGCGCGGCACTCGACGTCGAGGCGGCGCGGCTTGCCGCCATCCGCCACACGCCCGCCGATATCGAACTGATGCGCCGGCTGCTGGCGCAGCGCGGAACGCCTGCAGACGGCGGGCGCGAGGCTTTCGCCCGCCGCGACATCGCCTTCCACAAGGCCGTCGTTGCCGCTTCCGGCAACCGGGCGATGGTCGAAATCTACGATTTCTTCTCTGCGGCAATCATCGAGACAATCCAGTCGACGCTCGCCGGCGACCTACCCGAGCCCGATGCCAGGGCGCATGAGGCCATCGTCGATGGCATCGCTTCGGGCGATCCCGACATTGCCGCCGCCACCGTCCGTGCCTTCATGGCGCCCGTCCTTCTCGAACTCGATCGGCTGCTTTCGCAATGAACCAGAACTTTCCCCGGCCGCAGGCGCAGGCCGAGCTTGCCGCGATGGATGCCGCAGACAGCCAGCTCATCGACGCCGAAGAAGACAGCATTCCGCGTCCGCTGCCGCCGCAGCTTCACAGCCGCGCGGCACAGATAATGCTTGGCTTGAGCCTCGTGCTGATCGCCTTCAATCTGCGCCCGCTGTTTTCCAGCCTGTCGGTCCTGCTGCCGGAAGTCATCCAGGAAACAGGCCTGTCGACGGTCGGCGCCAGCATCCTGACGACGCTGCCTGTCCTCTGCCTTGGCCTCTTCGCGCCCTTTGCGCCCAAGCTTGCCCAGCGTTTTGGCGCGGAGCGCGTTTTGCTCGGCGCGTTGCTGCTTCTTGCCGTCGGCACGGCTTTGCGCGGACTGGAATCTGTGCCGATCCTGTTTGCCGGCACTTTCCTAGCGGGTGCTGCAATTGCCGTCAGCAATGTGCTGCTGCCGGGGTTGGTGAAGCGCGATTTCTCCAGCCACGCCGCCATCATGACCGGGCTCTACACCATGGCGCTCTGCGGCGGTGCCGCCAGTGCTGCCGGGCTGACGCTGCCGATCGAGCATATCGTCGGCTCATGGTCGGGCGCGCTCGCCGCCTGGGCGGTGCCGGCTCTGGTCGTGATGCTGATCTTCGCGCCGCAGGCGCTGGCACGGAAGGCGCAGGCCGCCCATTCCGGTTTCCGCGTCGTCGGGCTCTGGCGCGACCGGCTCGCCTGGCAGGTCACGCTGTTCATGGGGCTTCAATCCGCACTTGCCTATTGCATCTTCGGCTGGCTCGCACCGATGCTGCGTGAACGCGGTTTCGATGCGGCGACTGCCGGCGGCATCGTCTCGCTTTCGGTGATGACGCAGGTCGTCACCTGTCTGGCGGTGCCGTCGCTGGCCGTCCGCTTCAGGGACCAGCGCGGCGTCAATGTGGTGTTGGTCGCGGCTTCGGTCGTTGCGTTGCTCGGCTTTCTGTTTGCGCCGACTTCCACGGTGCTGTTCTGGGCGGTTCTGCAAGGCATCGGGCAGGGCGGGCTGATCGCTGCTGCCATGATGGTCATCGTGCTGCGTTCGCCCGATTCCCATGTCGCGGCGCATCTTTCGGGCATGGCGCAAGGTGTCGGCTACGTCCTTGCGGCCATCGGCCCGCTGCTCGTAGGCCTCACCCGCAGCTGGACCGGCAGCTTTCATGCCGCCGCATTTCTCTTCGTGGCGCTCGGTCTGGGCGCCGCAATCATGGGATGGGGTGCGGGCAGGGCGCTGCATGTCGGGGCGCGGACGGTGATGGTTGGGGAAGAGTGATGTTCATCTTGTCCGACGGATTTGTCTTCGTTGGCTAATCGTCACCATGCTCAGAACACCATCGGTAACGATCAGCGCAAGCGGCACATGCCGTTCGTCATCCCGGAAACCGTAGCGAAGCTGAGGTTATCCGGGATTAATTGGCCGCAGCATCGTCTGGCGCGGCCCGGTCCTGATGTCGACGCGTTCTGCGCCGCTGAAGCTCTTTTGCATTCCGGCATGGATCCCGGGTCTCCGCTTCGCTCCGCCCGGGATGACGAAGAGAGGACAGCACTTCTAACGTCAACCTTGGCGATTGGCGGCGCCAACCATGAAGTTCGTCATCCCGGAAACCGCAGCGAAGCGGAGGTTATCCGGGACCCATTCCGAGCATCGGCAGGCACGGCCCGGTCCTGATGTTGACGCGCATTCTGTACCGTCGAAACGCTTCTCCGTTCCGGCATGGGTCCCGGGTCTCCGCATTCGCTTCGCTCATGCTGCGCCCGGGATGACGAAGAGAGGACAGCACTTCTAACGTCAACCTTGGCGATTGGCGGCGCCAACCATGAAGTTCGTCATCCCGGAAACCGCAGCGAAGCGGAGGTTATCCGGGACCCATTCCGAGCATCGGCAGGCACGGCCTCGTCCCGATATTGATGCGCGTTCAGTACCGCCGAAGCTCTTCTGCGTTCCGGCATGGATTCCCGACACTCTCCGCTCGTTCCTCGCTCACGAGGTCGAGAATGACGAGTGTGTTGTTTGCCCAGCGGCAAGCCGCTGACGTCGGAGATGCGCGGAGCTTGTTGGTTGCCTCGCCCGCAAATGGTCCGAGATTGGCAGCGATTCTTAGCTGCCGTGTTGGCAAATCACCAAGGGCGAAGATTAGCGACAAGCCCCAAATGCAATTCGTCATTCTCGACCTCGTGAGCGAGGAACGAGCGGAGAGTGTCGGGAATCCATGCCGGAACATCAATGAAGTTCACTGCGGCGCAGAACTGCCGAAGCTGAAACCAGCGGAAACTGTGGGGGAAAGATTCACCGCAAATTTCCCGCCAACCCATTGTTTCCACTCACCCCACACATTTTTTCACCCCCAATCTTTCCACACCCCAAGACGCCGCCCGCATAATCCCCCCATCGCTCCTGCGGGACCGGGTCTGGAACCGGGATCAAGGGGGAGTGGCGGTGACCTCCCGCCCTGGTGTGGTAGCCAGGGACCCGAGGGCCCGACACAGGCCGGCGTCCTGCGGCCGCATGCCCTGACTGGAGGCTTCAGGTGAAAATCTGTGGCGGAAGGATCAAGGGTAGATCGCGCAGGATGCGGAGAACCCGCGGCGTCTTGTCCATGGAATGTACATGGAGCGGGCGTTGTGACCGGCCAACTTCGGGACAGACACCGAGCGGGGCGCGGAAGTCGCGCCACGTACTAAACATTAGGAAGGCACGGCCATGCGCCCCGCTTCCCGATCTTTGACAATGGCCAGATGCGAAAGCAGGCGTGGCGATGAACAGGTGCGTCCTTCGAGGCTCGCT